>JAYEKW010000090.1 GCA_034716895.1 Candidatus Neomarinimicrobiota bacterium | reverse complement strand
CCCGCTTATTCCGGCGGCCATCGAATTCACCATAAAAGATCTGTTCCCAGTTGCCAAAGTCTAGCCGACCTTTGGTAATAGCTACCACTACTTCGCGACCCATGATCTGACGCTTATGATGGGCATCCCCATTGTCCTCACCAGTTCGATTATGATGATAGCGATCAGGACTGGCATCAAAGGGTGCCAACCACTCCAGCCAGCGTTTATAATCCTCCTTCAAACCAGATTCTTCATCATTGATAAAGACCGATGCTGTGATATGCATGGCGTTGACCAGACATAAACCTTCCTGAATACCACTGTCATGAACGATAACTTCCACATCGCGGGTGATATTTACAAACCCCATCCGTTCAGGGACATTAAAATGCAGATACTTGGTTGTTGATTTCATTGGCTTGTCTCCAGTTGTATCATATTATACTCCAAAACTGCATCCAGCTACTTGACCACGATCAGCCCGCTTTGGGGGGGCACTTTTACTGAACCGGACACACTCCCTTGACCAGCAAGGCCGGCTCCTTTTGCATCTGCCAGGATGGTCCACTCTCCTTCGGTCAAATCGAAGTCCACAGAACTAATTGTATTGGCATTCAAGAACACGATCACTTGCGGAGCTTGCCCCATACTGAAACCAAATGAGAGCTCATTTTCACCCTTCAAAAAGCTTCGGAAATCGCGGTCAACATTGCGGATCTCAGGATATTTGCTGCGAATGGCAATGAGACCACGATAATAGTCAACCAGATCCTGATTTAAGATTTTTTCATCCCAGTTCAACCAGTTGGTCTCGTCGTCCTTTTCATAGGAGTTATGATCCAGCTGACCAACTTCTGGATCACTTCCAATACTATTGGCGATGACCTTGGAGCGTCCCCAACTTTGTCCCTGAGCAATCATCACCGGTCCCTGACTGACCAAAAGGTTCAATGCGGCAAACTTGTGAATGCTTAACTCTTCAGCAGAGAGTCTGGCAACCTGGTTCCGGGTAACTGCTTCATGTTTACCCACCTTTCCCAGAGCTAATCGGACAAAGTCACCCAGGGTGTGATCATCATGACTTTCCAGATAATTCACACTTTGGATGGGTTTCAGGTAGTGACCCCCTTCCCTTTTGAGATAGCCTCGCATCAGCTTTTTGTAATGTTCTGTACTATTGCCATCCCACAGCTTCCCAAATATAAAACCTTCATCATCTTTTCTGGGGTTCCGGCCCTTGATACTGTTTCTAAAATGATCATTCCAGGAGGCCCAGCCATGCTCTGCCAATTCTGCTGGATTATAGCCACCACCGCCCCAGGGCTCAGCGATCAATACTACTGCTGGGTTGACTGCTCGGGTGGCAGCTGTGATGGCATCGATCGTTTCCAGGTCGATCATAGTAGCCAGATCAAAGCGAAATCCATCTATGTGATATTCCTCCATCCAATAGACCAGGCTTTCAACGATCATCTTGCGGGCCATGGGATTTTCGGTCTTGAAATCATTCCCACAGCCACTATGTGACCGGTAATCTCCATCCACATTCAATTTAAAGTAATATGATTTGTCGATCAACTTGAAGGGGTTGGAATCGTACTGAGAAACATGGTTATAGACGACATCCATAATGACTGATATTCCCTCGGCATGCAGTGCTTTCACCATTTGCTTCATCTCCAGGACAGCTCGACCATCCTGACCAACCCAAGCCCCCCGATCAGCCACACCGTCAGATCCGTAATAGATCTCAGGTGCAAAGAAAAAGGAAGTCATATAACCCCAGTGATTATTCTCATAGGGATTCCAGTTATTATAAATACCCAATTCCGGGTTTTTAAAATCGATCTCGATGTTCCCGAATTCCTGAAGGGGTAAAAATTCGACTGTATTGTAACCCATATCTTTGAGGTGAGCGATACCCCCTTTTTGATCTGATTCAGTAAATCCCAGATAGGTTCCTCCTTGTGAAGAACCGGAGGTAGAATGAACCGACATGTCTCTCAGATGGGCTTCCAGAATCACCATATCCCCTAGAGAGGTCTTGGTGAAGTCATCACCCTCCCAATCAAATTCGTCTTGAGGTAAGATGACTGTCTTTGTGGGGTATTGGAAGTGGTTCTGGCGGACTACGGCTCTAGAATAAGGATCAGCTAACTGGTTTTCCGGTGCTGTATCTAAAGCATAAGCATAGTAAGCAGTAGCATCTCTCACAGGTAAACTGATCTTCCAGACACCATTAGCATTTTTTGTCATGGACCTTGAAACACCCTTAACATCATCGTGTTGTTCGAAGAAAATGATGCTCATCATTTCAACGGCAGGGGCATACACTCTGAAGGAGAGGGTCTGTCCCTCCCGAATAAGCCCTAATTTTTCATCAGATGCTTTAATGGGTCTGCTATTGGTGTTCATCTCGCTCCCTGATCTTGGATTATTGGAACAGGCTATCAACATGCTGAAGATAGCCAAACATAGGATTACCTGGTTGATACGCATGTGAGTTCTCCCGCAGAATTACAAAAAACCGGTTACTTGGGTTCACCTAATTGACTGCTGGCTGACAATTCGTCAATTAGCTATTAATTGCTCGGAAACATAATGTGAATCCGAGGATTATAAAGTCATATTCAGCGAGCTTTTTGTAACGCATTGAATGCATATAGCTCTAAAACAGACAATGCTGATAGCATAGATGTCATTAATAACCGCAAAGAGCGCCAGGAACGCAGAGAAAGAGCTTCAAAATACCATTTGGGTTGTGATTCTATTACTTTCTCAGTAAGCGCATTTTTTGTGGAATCAACATTATTAGAAGAAGGATAAAAAAATGAAAAAGAATAAAATAATTGCCAGTATTGCCGCTGTTCTCTTTGTGATATTTGGGATCTTTATGATCGGTACCACCTCGGTTTCCGCTCAGGAAGCACCTGATTTCACACTGACCGATATTGAGGGGAATGAAGTTTCCCTGTCTGATTTCAAGGGGAAGGTGATCATCATTGATTTCTGGGCTACCTGGTGTGGTCCCTGTAAGATGGAAATCCCCAGTTTTATCAAACTTCAGGATGATTATGCTGATGATGTGGTCATACTTGGTGTTTCTCTGGATCAGGGGGGTCCCAAGGCGGTTGTGCCCTTTGCCAAAAAAATGAACATCAATTACCCCATTGTTTATGGAGATGGCGGCGTGGTTCAGGCTTATGGCGGTATCCGGGGTATTCCCACTACTTTTGTGGTTGATCGTGATTTTAATATCCAGCGAAAATATGTTGGCTATACAGACCACAAGGTATTTGAGAAAGATATCCTGGCTCTTAGATAAGCAAGCATCAAGAAAAGGGGTTCTTTGAGTGTGAGTCATGTAATACCATTTATACTTTAGAGGGCGCGCATAGGTTCAAAATATTTTGCTGTTCTGTAAGCTTAAAATTATAACCATAGCGGTAGCTATGGTTATAATTTTGGCTCATCCCCTAAATGCGTACCTCAGACTTAGTTGGATTGTCAGGAAGCTTTCATTTTTTACTCAGATCCAGATTCCCTG
>JAYEKW010000089.1 GCA_034716895.1 Candidatus Neomarinimicrobiota bacterium | reverse complement strand
CCGCAGGGAATGAATAAAATTACTCTGACTCAGGTCAGGGGTGATAGGGGTTCCAACTGGTTCATAATTTTTAATTAACTCCGTTGGAGCATGGGTAGTACTTCTGCGGGCATCTGCACTATACAGTCCGATGGCAAGAGCACTGATTAAAACAATGGTAATTAACTTTCTCATATTCCTTCCTTCCGGTTCATTTTATTCTCTTTGTAGCATAAGCTTACAAACAGAATCATAATTTTCCTACTTGCATATTCCAACATCAAACATGCCTTTAACAATTACAAAAGCAAAACACATCTGAACTTCTTTGGTAGCTATCCTGATTTTCAGATGGTCCGATTACAGTCAAGTTTTAAACTTAATCAATATTTTATTATCCTGAAACCAACATCTGCAGCAGTTGTGGCTGGGTCAAGCAGTCCCTGCCTCCAAGCCTCCAGGGCATTTGCTTGAGATAGATAACTACCCCCTTTTACAACCCTCTCTGATCCTGCATCTGCAAAACTATCGGTCCATTCCGAAACATTTCCAATGAGATCAAATAAATCATCAAAATTCTCACTGGCTGCACGCCCGCCTACCTGCTTGAGCACTTCTCCACAATCGACGTAGTTAGCATCAGCACAGCTTTCCAGAGATTCACCCCAGGGATAATCATCTCCACTGAGATCACGGGCTGCTTTTTCCCACTCATTCCGGGTGGGCAATTGAGCATCATAATACGCAGCAAAGGCATCAGCACCAAACCACGACACGTAATTTACCGGGAAGCTCTTATGGTCACTCTCGATAGAGAAGGCTCCCTCAGTATAATAAATACGGGTCGTATCTGATTCATCCAACTCATAAAAGGTATAAGCTCCGGCTGCCCAAGAAGCATCACCAGCATATTGACCCGTTACTATGTCCCCATCGATCGATATTGTGCCTGAGGCAATTGCAAAGTTTAGATAATCAATGAATTGAGTATTAGTGACCTCGAAATTGAGCATCTGATAGTCGGTTCCCAGATCTGAGAGGGTATCGCCTGCTGAACCAAAGAAGTAGTCGCCACCCTGTATTGAATTAAAGCTAAACCAGGCACCTAATAAATTCCCCGTCTCAAAATCTGACTGATAGTTTTCGGTGGTCGCTGATACTTGGTACTGATAACTCAACTCAGTACTCGACACTGCGTGAAAATATTCCACTACATTGGGATCCAACACAGCTAATGGCAGCATACCGCTACCATCATCAAATTCTAAGATTTGAGTGGTTTCATAAATACAGTTGTCCAGCCAGGTCACGCGCACAGTATCACTATTTACGTACTGACTGTTAACCTCATCAGGAGCAACAATACGTGTATTCGCAGCTGGTAACGTTCGGGCGGAACTATTGTGTTCTGTGACTGCAACCAGGATATAATAATAGTTTACATCATAATCTACAGCTTCATCCAGGTATTGATCTGCATCTGCTGCCAGGTCAGCAATCTTGTTATAAACTTCATCCGTACTGTCGCGGCGCAACACCTCAAAGCCATCTACATAGCCCCAGATATCATTCCATGTTAGAAGAATCTTTGTTTCATGAACGGCTTTGACCACTACGTTCGGTGGCGGAAAATCTGTGGGAGCGACTGTACCAGAGCTGAAGGCAGATACCACATCTCCCTGAAAGGCCGCCACTTTATACGTGTAAGCATTGAGGAAAACCAACCCGGTATCTACATAGCTGACTACATCAGCACCCACATCAACCAGTATGGCCTCATCCTCATGGGCTGCCAGACGAGAGATTCGAAATCCATCCTCGTCATCAGAATTGTCCTGCCAGGATATTTCAAATGTGTGATCATTGACCACTGAGATCATGATTTTGGATGGAGCAGCAAGCGCATCATCCTCAACGGGATCATCGCAGGACAGGAACCCAAAAGCAGTGAACAGAATCAGACTCAGGACAGCAACTGCGCTGAAGGAATTTTTTGTTACTTGATTTTTTTTCAAAGGAACCTCACTTGCATATAATTTTTATTCACGACTTTCAATATTCCGACCCTTTAATCAATTTAAATTTGGCAACTCAGTAGTCAATTGGCAATTCGGTTACACAATTTTGTGATACTCTTGTCCAATTTGCAGTAAGTCTGATTTGCTTTACCCAAACACCATTTGGGTGACCACTACTGCGGCGATAATCCCGGCCAGATCCGCTGTCAAAGCAGCAGGTAGAGCATGCCGGGTTTTTGTAATTCCCACTGACCCAAAATAAACAGCCAGAACATAAAAGGTGGTTTCTGTTGACCCTTCCATGACAGCTGCTATGCGAGCAATCATGGATTCCGGACCATGGGTGCTGATCAGCTCAGACGCAATACCCAATGCCCCACTCCCACTCAGAGGTCGCATCAAAGCCATTGGGATCACTTCACCTGGCATCCCAATTAGCGAAGTGACAGGGGCAAGCAAACCAGTAATTAAGTCAAGTGCTCCAGATGAGCGAAAAGCGCCAATAGCGACTAGAATAGCAACTAAAAACGGAATAATCTTGACGGCAACATTGAAACCCTCTTTAGCTCCCTCTGTAAAAACCTCATATACCTTGACTTTTTTATACCACCCGTGACCAATTATTGCCAGCATCAAAAGGGGTATAGCTACAGCTGAAACGCCATTAATAATTCCTGCAAACATCTCAGTCCTCCTCACGCTCTCCCGCCTTCGGCGGAGATTCCGGTATCACAATCTGATATCGTGGAAGCTTTTGTAGCAACTTAATCATGACAATTGCAACCGTGGTGGAAACACCGGTGGCGAGAATAACCGGACCGATAATTTCAGCTGGGTTAGTAGAATTTGCAGCAGCTCTTATTCCAATCATAGTAGCTGGAATGAGAGTTACTGATGACGTGTTTAGCGCCATAAAGGTGGCCATGGCATCGGTGGCTGTGTCCTTCACCTTGTTTAATTTTTGAAGCTCCTGCATGGCTTTCAAGCCCAAAGGCGTTGCTGCATTCCCCAGACCCAGCACATTGGCGGAAATATTCATTACCATGGCACCCATAGCGGGATGTTCAGTTGGCACACCCGGGAATAGACGGATCATGACAGGGCGCACAGCTCTTGCAAAGATTTTCACCAGTCCAGATTCCTCAGCAATCTTCATGAGGCCCAACCAGAGGGCCATGATTCCGATGAGCCCAATAGCCAGATTCACGGCTGCCTTGGCAGATGAGAACAACCCCTTTGTGAGCTCAGTAAGTGGGGTAAAGCTGGGATCCATAACCAAACCAGCAGCGCTGCTGTAATCAAGCCCCAGGCACTGGAAGGCAGCTACGAGGATGCCTCCTCCCATCAAAACGATCCAAATAGTATTAATCATAGCGGTGTCCCTTTCTCTACTCCAGGCGTTTGGTTTTAGTTCTAGCGATGTAATTGTCGATCATACGTCGTCGATAGCGTCGCAGGAACAGAGCAAAAATGATAACCCCAATGGCGTATCCGATGGCGGCGGCTAAAGACATAGGTAATACCATATTCAGTTCCAAATTCTCCA
>JAYEKW010000088.1 GCA_034716895.1 Candidatus Neomarinimicrobiota bacterium | reverse complement strand
CATCCCCTGATCTTCAATGAGATACCAGATATCATAGAAATCCCTGGCCTGTACCCGCTGCATCACTGATCGCAACTTCTCAACCAGTATCTCTTCCAGTGTGTAGCAAAGTAATTCATGACTTTTCTGGTCTGAGTATCCAAGTATCGCATCCTTCAGTTCTGGATTGGAAACCAGCTTTTCACTCCTGGAGATATCGACCTTGACCTTCTTGTTGGCACCAGTACCACCCTGTGGTCCCGTGTAACCTATGTAAAAGTTGATTCCCCCATCGACATGTTCATTTGTGTCTATGAGATTTAGTGGAATATTTGCGGCCTCTTTGACGAACTTGAAAACATCAGTAAACCAGTCCAATATCGTCTTGCTGTCAACACCCTCGTCCAGTAGAGTAAACTCCAGATCCTCCGAAAAGCGATAGTCCTCGAAGTAGACTTTTTAAGAACGGTGCCCCCTTTGAAAGCAAGGGTTCTTGATAGTTCCTCATGTTGAGAGATCCCCTGTAAAATCCAGGAGAGGATGTAATCCTTCTCGATCTGTTGATCACGCACACCAAGCCTATTAGCTTTTTGCTGGATTTCACCAGGTCGGATCATGTGAATCTCGCTTCAAGAATTGTCTGAGGATCTACATTCTTCTGTATTCTCCACCTACTTAGAAACGTACCGGAAGCGGGCACTTCCGTGTCCAATATGACATACGAAGCCGTCCTCCTTGAATGTAGAATTTCAATAGCATCTGTTGGGATTTGCATAAGTTCCAGTAAATAACCCAATCGCTTGATCACGGCTTGTGACTTGAAGCGTTCCGTATAGCTCAGCAGTTTCAAGAAATCCAGTTTCTCCCTTGCCATATAGATCGCCTTTGCAATCTCAGTAATTCCCCCAGCATATTCCGGTTTGTACAGACAGTCAATTATTGTCTTTTCAAGATCTGAGCACTTCACCTTGTCAAAGCTATTAATCCAGCTTTCCTTTCCGCCGAAGAATCGCTTTGGATTGTGATAGATAAACTGAAAGGTCGTTCCTCTGATAGTCATTTTCGATGGCTTCATTTGTCGTGATACGACAATTTGTTCTTTCAAGGATGGCTGCGTGATCAAGTTGTGAATCTGAAGCGCAGAATAATATCCAATGTAATGCTCTCTCCCTCTCGTCAGAGGTTCAGCGAGTAGATGCCAGTCTGGCAAATAGCTTTCTGATTCGCTTTCATAGGGGATTATATGGTACAAGCCCCTTTTAATACGCATGAGCAAACCATGCTTCACCATGCTGCTCAGCAAGTTCCTGATTGCGCCTCTACTTGATTCTGGCAAGACCGATTCGAGCTCTTCAGTCTCAAAAACGACCTTGTTCAATGAGTTGAAGTGGTTTAGAACTGTGCTTGACAGAGTTGATACAGGTTTATTTTTCATAGATTATTAATCGCTTACATGCTTATTTATACGATACAACACATAATATTAATTATGTTACATATCATGTTAATCTCTGATATTCCGACATACAAGATATATTAAATAACTTTACTGGTGGAAGCGATGATATCCTGCGGTATGTTGATGCAAAATGTTGTATCTAGTGTCACGTTAAGCATGATATATTGCAACCAAGCCCTGTCTACCGGAGGTAGATCACGTTCTTTTTCCCGCTAACTGCCCTTCGGCAGTGCTCAGGAACCACGTTAAATATTGTTACTATAGCTATACTTCGATAAACTCAGCACAAGTGGCTATGGTAACAATATTTGCCTTGTTATCGAAAAAAATCCCCGCGACTTTTTGCACATCTCATGCTTAACATAACTCTGGTTGGTTTTCTGCAAGATAACATCGGGTTTCATTTTACTATTTTGACACAATCACTATAATCAACTGACTGTCAATCAGTTGTTTCGGACTTAAAATCCCTCGCCCTGATACGTCTGCGTCCTTCGATAGGCTCAGGACTACGCCGTGACAATAAAGCCATGCCGGGGCGACCTCGTCCCGTTGTAGCATCGCGGAAACGGGATCAAGGCCCGGGGTACACCTCTATCACACAGATACACAGTCACTTACACCATTAATGAATACGGAGATATCTCCCCCATTGATCGCGTGGATAAAACAAATAGCACCACCACATGCCAAATATTTTGATAATATATTGATGCAGTTTTGAATTCTCCTCTACATCAATATAGCCCCGCCGACACCTGGTTTGTGAAGCCTAGTAGGGTGGATGAATTCTAATTGTTTTACATCTCCTTTTGATAATTATTAAAAATGTATCACGTAGATATGTATACAGGCTTCTTAGCCACATTTTTTTTACGGTATTGAGAAACTGATCCCTATTTTAATAATAGAATCTTTCTGCTTTTAATAAAATTCTGTGACTCCAATCGCACAATGTACGTTCCACTTGCTAGATCTTTCCCGTCAATTGCCAGCTGGTACCCGCCAGGGTAGTAATTTTGTGAAACAAGCTCGCGAACCAGGGATCCCCTTACATCGTAGAGGAAAATATCTACCCAGGCAGATTCAGGAATAGTAAAATCAAAATGAGCTTGGGAGTTGAACGGATTCGGATAGAAATGATTAAACTGATAATGCTCAGGTTTAACATTGCTGTCAACATTCACCCAATACTCGCCATTGATCTGTATGGCATTGAGAACAGGACCAGCATAAGCATAGCCCTCACCATAATTCAAAGCAGACCCCAGAATATCCAAGCTTCCATCACAGATCTCAAATCCAGGGAGGTTAACACTGAAGACACTGGTATTCCCAACCACATTGAAAACATCCAGCTCAGCCACAATCAACGAATCTTCAACATACAGTTGGAAAACGCGCTCACCTGTTTCATCGTAATAGTGTTCGGCAAAATGCAATTGAATATCGAATATCCCTTGATTTAAGCGAACATGATATCGGGAGAAACGATTCAGAGATGTGGCCATAACACTATCCAAGTCAGTATCAGCAAGATCCGGATACCAGGTCGCAATTTGGTTACCTCCGCCTTCATGTCCATATTCCACAGATTCTGACCAAACCTGATCGGCTAGAAAGGCCTGAGCTCCTGGACCACCGCAATCAATATTAATAGGCAAATCCAGGGGAGCCGGCATATTGATAGATACACTTGTATTCACCTGAGTATTTACCGGATCAGCCAGATCCTGTATTCCAAAAGCATACAAAACTGCAGAGCCGGAAAAGCTCAGGTTCTGGACCTTGAGACTCACCGTGCGTTGGTCTGGCTGGAGGGTGACGGCAAGAATTGGTGCACCAGTGATGGCGTAGGTTGACAGGGTTTCAGCGGTTAAAGGATCAAGCTCTTCGCTGAATTGTACAACTACTGAATCAGGATAATGAGCTCTGGCCCATAGAGCATGGGGCGGATGGATGTCAACTCGGCCCTCTTCACCGGGAAGTGTCAGACATAAAATCATTTGGCCTTCTTCATAGACAACGTTTTCAGCAACCAGCAGTGCATTATTCCCATTCCAGGACCAACCATCACTCTTCTCCCACCTGATTGGATCATATTCATCAAAATCATCGAGCCAGACAGGAGTAAAATTCTGGTCAT
>JAYEKW010000087.1 GCA_034716895.1 Candidatus Neomarinimicrobiota bacterium | reverse complement strand
AAATCAATGTTAACAATAGGACTAGTGATACTTGTTGTACTTTCATTTTACTCTCCTCTTTTCGATGTTTCGCATGGATACAGATTTCCAAAACCAAGATTGTCGCACGATAATCAGGCTTTCTATAGTAATAGCTGTACTTTGCGTTGGGTTAAATTGTAGGGATGAGAATGTGTTCGGCATTGCAACCTCAAGCGATAGAATTACGCTTGAGACCGGATTTAATGCGAAAACCCCCAAGGAAATCTCAAGCAGTTATCGCCAAACAACCAATCTTGACTGGACCCGTAAAGGTAATTTCCAAGGGAGTAATAAGAATTACCCACTCGAATTCCTTTACGGATCGTTTGTATCCAGTTCTGAGACTGGTTGTTTGGCGGTCAGAAATTACCTGCCAGAGCATATTTTAGCAATGATATTGTTTTATACCCAATTCTGAGAGAAAAACAACCTCCCAGAATGGACGAGAAAGCGATGATTTAAATTTATTGGGTGTTGGTATGGGGGTTAAAGGTGATTTTAACTGAATTTAAAGCTTCTTTCAGTATATCCTGATGGGAATATAAGTTACTGTTTAACATAGAAATAGCTTGACTTTTTAGCGAAAATGTACTATATTAAGTTATGATCAGATAGCAATTCTGGTCAGCGCAGATCGAGACAGAAACCCCCTAAAAATTGAAACGACGAGACGCCCTTAAATGGGCTTTTTGATATTGCTAGTCGGGAGGATTTTTCTCCCGGCTTTTCCCTCCGCAGACCGGAGGCTTTTTAACCGAGAGGTAACAACATGCACCAAACACTTGAAACAACTGAGTTCTTTCTAGCAGCTTTTCTGTACTCAGAAGGAATCACACTTTCAGGACATTCCCGTGATGGGAATCGTTCAACCTTCTCCTTTTCTGGAGAGGAAGTAAATGATCTTGCTCTCTCATTCTACAATGAGACTGCTAACACCAACGTAGCGACATTCGCTAAATCAATCCGTCAATTGAAAAACATTATGTACGGTACTACAACAATACAACCTGGCAACAATAATGAAAGGAACATTCCAAGAAGTACAAGCTGAAATATTTTCAGCAAAAGGAGGAAGAGATGATGTCTATGCTCTTCAGGATTCAACCGGAAATTACTATCCCAAACATTCCCCCTTTACCCTAGATATTTATCAAGATGATTCCACAACTGTGGGAGCATATCTGGTCGGATCCAATGACCTGGTTAAATCTGCGGTTATTGATATTGATATCAATAAAAAGGATCTTCTTCTCTATCCTCGTGAGGTGTTTGAGCCATTGCTGAAGAAGCAAACTCTACAAATTAAGTCTGTTCTTGATGCCCATGGATTTTCCTCTGTGATAGAGGACAGTGGTAACAAAGGGTATCACATATGGATCTTCTTGAGCCAACATGTTTCTGCTGCTGATATGAGACATACGCTTCATATACTGGAGAAAGAGTTTCAACTGGTTGATCCTAGACTTCACTGGGAGCTATTCCCCAAACAGGATCGAGTAGCCCCTGATAAATTGGGCAACCTTATTAAACTTCCATTTCAGTTCCACAAAGTCACGAACAGACGCTGTGCTTTTGTGGATAGTGACTTTGAGGCTTACCTACCACAAGTATTACCAATTAATGATATCGAACTAATTACAAAGGCTCCTGTGAATAAGGGCAATGCTGGTCACAAAGCAACTGGTATCGTTCATAAGGATATCAGACCACATAACATGGATCTCATGTTTAGTAAATGTTCAGTATTACAACGCTTGGCAGAGAGTTCAGATCCTAGTGTGTTTGAAGGGACAACTGGTCATACGGCTAGACTCTTTCTGGCATCCCAGATGATTCCATTTGGCAATAAGGGCAGGGATAAAGTTCATGAGATTCTGTCTCAGGCTAATGATTATAATGAGAGTATCACGGATTACCAACTCGACAGCATTAGTGGTTCTCCGCAAACATGCGAGATCATGTGCGGAAATCAGAAGTGTGCAAACATCTGTAAGGCTGATGGGAACTCACCCATCAAGTTTGGATACATGGACGATCTGTTTGTATTCCTTGAAAAGCAGACCAGTTCTTTTGCCTATCTGGATCACCATGACGAACAACTCTACTTTGTCGACTCTGAAAAGAAGTTGGATATCATCTTAGCTGATGCTGATCAAAAGCGGAAAGCAAAGACTCCAGTTCGGAAGCTCATCTTTGATCCATCTCAGGATGTAACGATTGATAAGGTATCGAAGACTATCAATCTCTTTCGACCTACTGACTTCATGGTGGGTGAGAAGACTTCGAAGGTTATTGATCTGACTATTGATGCGCCAAGTATTAATCATCTACTTTCAAATCTAATTCCGATAGACTTAGAGAGGGACCGCTTCGTGAACTGGTTAGCCGGTATCATGCAGACTAGATCAAAGCAATTAACCGCTTGGGTTTTTATGGGGCAACCTGGGGCTGGAAAAAACGTGCTCTTGGATCATGTGTTGAAGCCACTATTCGGTGAGAAACAAGCCATCAAGGTTGAAGATGAACAACTCAAGAATCCTTTTAACGGATGGTTACAGAATGCGATCCTGATTGCGTTTAATGAAGTAGCTCATGACAATCGTACTCGTAATAGTATTAACTCAAAGGTTAAAGCAATCATTACTGACAATGATATCATGATTAATGAAAAGAATGTAAAGGTATTTACCATAGACAATCATGCGAATGCTCTGTTCTTCAGTAATGAATCAATCCCTGTGTTAATCGAAGAGAATGATCGTCGTTTCAATGTTGTTCGTACTGGTGGCAACATGCGTAAGCAAAGTTGGTTCGCAGACCCTGAGCAGTTCTTAATTGATATGAAGGCGGAGTTGTCAGTGTTTGCTGAATATCTAATTAACTATAACTATGATCCTACTCTTGCAAAAACTGTTATCAGTAATGGAGTTAAGGACGCTCTGGTTGATGTAGGTATGACTCGTTATGCTGAGTTTAGCAGCCATCTCAAAGCAAACGACGTGGATTGGTTTGTGGAGAACATGGACAGCCTATTTCCAACCAGTACGATAAAAGCTGTTGGATTAAACGGATCAATTGAAAAGGATAGTGCTTTGGCAGCATTTAGAGAAATCTATCAAGATGACCGCATTACGAAGTCAAAATTGACTAAGGAGTTAAAACTTCAAGGAATTCGGACCGGTGAGATCAATGGTAAGAGAGTATATCGTTGGGATTGAAAAGTGGCGAATTCGTCACTTACTCGCAACTTTGGTCGCAACTTATTTTAGGGGTAAACCCTTACCCAGTAAGGGCGCACGCAACTTTGCAACTTGTCAGTCTATTGGTGGTAAAATAATTATTATATATCCCCCGTATACACCCACACTCTGTCAGCTCCTAGTTGGTTTAAAAAGTGAAAAGTTGCGTGAAGCCTTATATAGCCCCATTTCGACGTTTTAAAAGTTGCGAGTAAGTTGCGTCAAAGTGGAGTTTCACATAAAAAGTGGAGAATCACAATATGAGTAACAATAAGTGGAGCGGTGAACCGCTCATGAAATTAACAAAAGCATCAAAATGGATGCAT
>JAYEKW010000086.1:5174-40648 GCA_034716895.1 Candidatus Neomarinimicrobiota bacterium | reverse complement strand
CCGTTATTATTTTACTTATTTTTAATCGTACTGTTCATCAAATCCTATTTCAAATAGAGCATCTTGATCACATGTGAATATGATGCTGTTTGGATCCGACAAAGATAGACACCTGTGGACACCTGCAGACCTGCCTGTGATGCACCATTCCACTGTAAAGCATAACTGCCGGCGGACTGACTTCCAACCTGAAGTTGGTTCACCACACGACCTTTAATATCGTATATGGTGAGAAAAACCTCGGCGGCTTCCGGCAGATCGTAACGAATGGTTGTGGTAGGATTAAAGGGATTGGGATAATTCTGATACAGCGCATAAGCTTCAGGAATTACCTTTTCATCAATCCCAACCACGTGATTTTCCAGATACAACATCCGGGGATCTGCTCCAGTGGAGAATTCACCATCCTGAGCAAAGACCTTCCAGAAGGTTGTGATAGATTCAGCACCAGCCATGAGATCGATCAGCTCTGTTGCGTTGAAAGTAACAGATGTATCAGCTGTATTTGCATTGATCAGTGTATCGGCAGCCCCAACCAGAATGAACTGGTAATTGATGGCATCCCCTTCAGGGTCAAAGGAAGGTGTCCAGGTAAAGGTGAAGGACTGTCCCAGCGTATCGATACTCAGTGTATCATCAGCAACGGGCATGAGCAATTCGAAAGCAAATGGGGCTTCGTTAATCCCCTCAATAAAGGCATGAGACTGCTCAGCAGAAACAGAGTAAGCAGCCATGGCAGTCTGAGCTGTCACTTTCCAGGTCAGGGTCAGTTCATCAGTTCCATAACCGGCCAGATCAAAAAGATCATTACCATCCAGGGTCAATGTTGTTCCCAAAGTGGTTTTTACATAGGGAACCACATCAACTGCATCGCTCTCAACCACTAACTGGTAATAGACAGTTTCGGTGGAACTCACAGCATCCCAGGTGAAAGTGAATTGATCTGTCAAGTCGTTCAGTGCGATCTGGGTTCCTGCAGCTGGAGCGGTCAATACCGGAGCAGTCAAACCTTCCGGTACCAATGTATTTTCGAACCAATTTACCACATCACCAACCCAGTTTGCCCGGGCTGCATTATCAACCATGTAATAGGGATTGAACCAGGATGACATACTGATGAAATTGCCATCAGTCATGTGGTAGGAGTTGGCCATATCTGCCAATTGATACGCTGCTGGACCGAAATTCAAGTCTGCCAGGGCACCTTCACCCAGCGCACAGCCATCCACATATTTTACAATACCACTGGTGCTTCCCCAACGAATAGTATCCATGGTTGTTACTGCAGAGCCAGTTGCTTTGACCAGCATTTCCAGACCAGTATTATCATCATTAGCCCAGGCCTGTGCCAGATATGCACTGGTACCAAAATAATCATAGATCAACTCACCAGGACCGAAGAAATCCGGAGCTGAGCCATAGCGGTCATAGAGAAAGTCGGCACCGTATAGCCACATCCGACCACCGGCATCCAGATATTGAGGAATCACACTATTATCTTCATCAGCACCATTCCAGAAATAAAGACCAACGCCATCATCACCGGCAAACCAGATCACCAGGTCGTAGCCAGCCAGATCCGCTGAATCAGGAGAAGCTCCGGCAGCATCTGTATCAAAAGTCTCGTAGAGATAATAACTATCATCCAGAGCTGTATAGAGCTTGGTTTCATTGTTATAGCGGTTGTCATCATCTACCACCAGAATTGAGATTTCCTGTGGTGATGCATGCACCAGGGTCAAATCGAAAGGAACCATGGCATGCGTTTCAATAGCACTATTTGAGGCAACCACATCCCAGGTTAGATCCAGGACAGTTTCAGCGCCAAATAATGTCAGCAGGGTGGTTGAGCTGATCGAAACAGTCGTATCTCCATTTGCCAAAGCAAAGATCGTTGAGTCATCTTCATTAATGAGCATTAAGGTATAGGCGACAGTCAAACCACCTGGATCAGTACTGGTTTCCCAGCTGAATTCATAATCCATAACATTGGTTTCATGAACCCGAATCATCGCCCCAATATGTGGACTGATGAGAGAGAATGGTGCCGGACCTGAACCATAATCACGCACGACCAAAAAGGAATTTATGGCTGATTCAGTGATGTTGTGGTCCGCATCATAAGTCAGGACCTGCCAGAATAGTTCCAGCGTGTCCTGATCAGCATGAATCATGTTGTAGAGGACATGCTCATTCATGACATACTCAGTAACTGATTGATCGCTGACAATGATACCGGCAATGTCTGTAGCACTCTCACCTAGCAGAAAACGGTATTCAACACCACTTTCAGCATCGGTGGAAGCCTCCCAGCTAAACACGACATCGGCTGTGTCAGTCACAAATATTTCAAAGCTTGTATCATCGGCCGGTGCTGTCAAAACAGCTGCTGTAGGCACTGTGGCGCTGGCGATTTGGTTGAACCAATTGATCACGCCATTCATGAATACATCACGAGTGGAATCATTACTGAGATGTTGAAAATTGAAGAACGAGTTAAGCACTATAAAGTCATCACCAACATGATGACACACATTGGCCTGACCGGCCAGACTGTAGTCATCCGGACCCATAGTATAGTCATCAAAACCGCGGTAATTGGGAGTTACAGCATCAATATACCAGGCCGTGGCAAAGCGCCAGGTCACTGTATCCAGTGCAGAAACTGTGCTACTGGGCAAACGCGCGATCAGCGGGGCACCACCGCCACCATCATCTGCGCGAGACTGGGCATTGTAGGATGCGAGTCCCATATAGTCATAGGCAAAATCACCTGGTACAAATGAATCAGGGGCACCACCGAAACGGTCATACAACACATCAAGTCCATTGATCCACATCCGGCCACCATTGTCCAGATAGCTGATAACTGCTGGATTGTCTGCTTCAATTCCATCCCAGAAATATAGATCGCCCCCATCATTACCAGTATACCAGATCACCAGGTCATAGGCAGCTAGAGTAGTTGCATCGGGACTGCCGCCCATAGCATAAGTATCGTAACTATCAAAAGCATAGTGAGTTCTCTGCAATGATTCATAGATAGAATATTCATAGTTCTGATAGCCATCATCATCTACGACAAGAATGGTTTCAGTTTGATTGGAGAGAGCAAAGGTAAAGGGATCGCTAATTACCGTTGCACCACCCATTGTAGCGGATACATACCAATCAATAGCGATATAGTCCGACGCTCCCATTAGAGCTGTTAGAGCTGCATGGTCAACAAAGGTAGTTGTATCAGTAAGACCTTCCACAGAATCGATCAGAACACTATCAGCACTGAAATAGACCGTATAGCTGGTGGCTCCATTGTCTTCCCAGGTGAGATCGATACCGCTGCCGACCAGCACATCCATCACATAAGATGAACCATCTGCCGGTCCAACCAGACTTATTGTGGCCAGGGTGTCTTCGGGCAGTTCAAACCAGTCGATCACATCTGATACCCAGGTATCGCGATCTGCAGTGGAACTAAAATAATAAGGGTTAAACCAGGAACTGAAGAGAGTGAAAGTATCTGTGGTATGACTTTGAACAGTAGAAAGACCAGCCAATGGATAAGTATCCGGTCCCATGACGTAGTGAGAAACAGCATCCTCGGTTAGTGTACCCCCATCGACATAACTCAGATTCCCGCTACCGGTATTCCAGGTAATGGTATCAATACTGGAGATCACATTGGTTGTCTGGTCTAATTCACTTACACCAAGTCCCCCATCATTGGAACTTGACTGTGCATCATAAGAGGATATCCCGACATAGTCGTACATGAAATCACCAACAGCAAAGGTGTCAGCAGCACCACCATAACGATCATAGCTAATACTAAGCCCAAACATCCAAAGGTTGCCGCCTTGATCCAAATAATTGATGATATGCGGATTATCCACTTCACCTGCATTCCAGAAATAAAGATCGGTATAATCGTCACCGGTAAACCAGATCACCAGATCATAGGCTGACATGGCAGTAGAGTCAGGACTAGCTGAAGTGATATCACAATCGTATGAATCGTAGGCGATCCCCAAATTGGTCAAAGCCGCATATATCCTTGTTTCATTGTTATAGCGATTGTCGTCATCAACCACCAGTATGGTTCCGGCAAATGTAGTTGAAACTGCAAACACTAGCATTGCGAGTACAGTCAACATTGTCATTCTTCTCATGGTAACCCCTTTTTTAAAATTGTACAAGCGAACCTGTCTCCTCCTCTGGGATTCAAGTTTTCTACCTGCATTATGGTCCAGTTTGATACAGCATATTATTATGGTGTCACCATAATTTATCTTGCAAATGACGTTTTCAAAGCAATAAATGTGGTTCCGCAAATGAGAATATCGACATCATGAAATATATTGAAATAGCTTACTGCAGAATTATACTGCTATCGTGATAAAAACCATCTCAAGTCGAGGACTCTCATGAAATATATTATGCTTACCATTATCAGTATGTTGCTTCTGCAATGTTCCCTGCCCATGCAATCAAGTCAGGCAAAAATCAGTCAAAACGAGCTGTATGACCATATCGCTTACCTGGCATCCGATGAATTGGAAGGCCGGAAGCCCGGAACTCCCCAGGGTAAACTGGCTGCTGAATATATTGGTGATCATTTTAAACAGTTCGGACTAATGCCCCTGGGTAATGATGGTTATCAGCACTTTGATGTCATCACTTCCGTAAAGTTGGGACCGAATAACAGTTTTAAAGCAACAGGGATCTCTGCTACTGTTGGTGAGGATTACACCCCGACCGTGTTTTCCATGAACTCCAGCCTGGAGGCAGATCTGGTCTTTGTCGGCTATGGTTTTCAAATCGAAAATGACTCGATGCAATGGAATGATTACACTGATCTGGATGTTAAAGATAAGTGGGTCATGATCCTGCGCGGTAATCCTGAGAATGAATCTGCCCGAAGCAAATACGATAACTATTCCTCCATGCGCCACAAAATGCTCATCGCCCGTGACCATGGTGCAACCGGTGCCATTTTTGTCAATGGCAATAAATTTGATGCCAAGGACGAACTGATGGAGTTGCTCATCGATCGAAGCTTTTCCATGGCTGCCCTACCTGTTATTCATGCCAAAAGAGAATTGGCTGACCAATTACTGGCCAGCAAGGGGAAAAACATCCTCGAGCTTGAGACCCAACTCAATGAACAACTGATTCCCCAAAGTTTTGCAGTTGATATTCAAGTGAAGGTCACAACTGAAGTGCTTCAACAGGAAGTCACGACCCAAAATGTTGTGGCTCTTTTACCAGGCAGTGATCCAATTTTAAAGGATGAATTTATCGTTATCGGTGCTCACTATGACCATCTGGGCTGGGGCGGTAAAGGCTCCGGTTCGCGGAAACCAGACACCATCGCTGTCCATAATGGCGCAGATGACAATGCCTCTGGTGTTGCCGCAGTTCTGGAAATTGCTGAGAAGCTGGCCTTGAGCAACTCCACGCCCAAACGCAGTATCTTGTTTATGGCTTTTGGAGCTGAAGAGATGGGGCTCCTGGGGTCAAAATTCTTTACCTCAAATGCCTTGATCGACCTCAAGCAGATCAAGCAGATGTTCAATCTGGATATGATCGGTCGCTTGAACCCAAAATCCCGGATCCTGACCGTTGGCGGAACCGGTACCGCTAAAGGAATGGAAGCCTATTTGACTGAAATGGCAAAAGGGCATGATTTCAAACTGTCCATGACACCCGATGGCTACGGCCCTTCCGACCAGGCAACTTTTTATATTGAAGATATCCCGGTCCTCTTTTTCTTCACCGGTATTACCGAGGAATACCACACTCCTGCTGATGATATCGAAACCATCAATTTTAAAGGTGAAAAGATAATTGCTGATTTCACCTATGAACTGGTCAGGGATATCGCCTCCAGGGAAACAGCTTTTGAATATCTGGAAGCCGGCCCCAAAGGACCTCCAAAGGGTGGTAAACGCGGAAAGGTGAAAATGGGAATCATCCCGGACTTTGCCGCTGCAGATGCCAATGGTTTTCTGCTGGGCGGTGTGGTGCCTGGTGGACCCGCCGCTTTTGCTGGTATGCAGAAAGGTGATGTCATGATCTCTCTCGAGGGTCGCTCAGTGAAAAATGTATATGACTATATGGGGCGTATGGCAGATGTGAAACTGGGTCAGCGTATCACCGTGGAAGTCCTGAGAGGCGAAGAGAAAGTCATCCTTATTGTTCAACTATAAAGAGTAAATTCTCCTTCACAGAGTACTGTGATTCGTGTCTGAATTGAGCATCTTGAAATGCTATTGGAGATTGCTTCGTTTCACTCGCAAAGACACAAGCAGAGCTTACATGATAACTTATCTGTGCAATCCGTGTAATCAGTGGTTGCCATTTACAAAGGAATAAAATATGTCCGATAATACTAAACTTCAAGCTGGTCTGTTATGGGCTTTAGCTATCTTTATAACTCTTTCATCTGTTGTCTACCAGCGAGCCACCGGCCCGACCTATCCGGTTAAAGGTCAAATTTCCCTGAATGGCAAGGAGATCAGCTACCATCTCCCCCGTTCTCAGAATACTGGTGAGAATGCAGTCATCGATCTGAGTGCTGCCAAACCGGAATTCAGCGCCACCCTGAAATGGAAACGTTTCAAAAGTCATGATGAATGGCGTTTGACTCCATTTATGATGGATGACGGTCACCTCATTGCCAATCTACCCTCACAGCCACCAGCCGGTAAGATTATTTACACCGTTGATCTACGAGCCGACACCGGTGCGTCAATTAGCTTGTCCGAAGAACCTGTGATTATACGATTTAAGGGTGCTGTTCCAGCAGCTGTTCTTATCCCCCATATTCTGTTTATGTTTTCTGCAATGTTGATGGCTACCCGAACGGGTCTGGCTGCTTTTGTAGAAAGTGCCTATGCTTTGCGATATACACTTCTCACCGGACTTTTTCTCATGCTGGGAGGTTTATTTCTGGGCCCCATCGTTCAAAAGTATGCTTTTGATGCCTATTGGACGGGTTGGCCCTGGGGACACGACCTGACCGACAATAAAACGGCGGTGGCATTCATTGCCTGGGTCCTGGCAGCCTGGCAGCAAAAAAAGACTGGAAATGCCAAGATCTGGATCATTTCTGCCGCTGTCATCACCCTGGCGATCTATCTCATTCCACATAGCGCCCTGGGCTCTGAAATAGACTATACTCAGTTGGAACAGCAATAGAAATAAATATTTAAGGCTCTTCCCCCAAATGCGTACCTGTAGACGAGGATGTTAGGGATATAAGGGTATAGAGGCTGTGTGAAAACTTCATTGCAATGGAATAATTGCTTGCTAATATTATCTTTAGTTATCTACGTATAGTACTGTTACTATTAATATTTACCCCAGGCTTCAGCCTGGGGGTTATAAAAATATCAAAAAGGAGGGCTTTAGCCCAACAATACTGGGCTAAAGCCCAAAGAATCAGTGGGTTATCATACCCACCCCCAAGCTAAAGCATGGGGTAAGAGTTGTCCCTATTCTCACACAGCCTCTATAACCCTTATACCTTTATACCCCAGAATATTTTATTGACCCCAAATCTCAATGATTGTATCCAGGTATGCACTATTATGATGAACCATATTTAATAGCGGTGAGACTGCAACAGACTTAACTGCAAACGTGGAGACCGACTTTGGCATAGGCGGGCATAGCTGCTTGTCAGGGCGTAGCATGTAGTGTGGAGACTGATAGCTCTGGTAGGAACTTTAACCTGCATTATTCATGAATTATTGCCACGAAGACACTAAGTCACGAAAAGTATTAAAGTTATGAACAAGGTCATTTTAAACAGTATTATTTGCATCTGTGAGTGATAATTTTTGATAAGCATATATTTTATTAAACTTTGTGTCTTGGTGACTTAGTGGCTATGAATTATTCAGGTTAAGTGTGGTATGCTGAGTTCATCGAAGTACAGAGAAATGGGAAAAGCTGAAGAAGTTAGGGTGCAGGCTGGAGGTGCAACTGGTATTAGTCTTCTGTGGGTAGTAACTCTATTGTATATCGGACATTCTTATTTGAAACGATGCTCAACTTACTCTGCAGCTGATCCTGGATAAGCATCTTGATCAGATGTAAACCCAGTGTTTCCGGGTTATCGATATTCACATCTTTTAGGAACACCAGGCCATCGTTAATAACCTCGATCAGCAAGTTACCCATTTTGTTGTTTTTCATGTGGATCTGAATTTGCCCTTTACGACCATCTGGAAATCCGTGCTTAAAGGCATTGGTAACGATCTCGTTCACTGCCAATCCCAGCGGCACTGCCTCAGCCAGACCAATCTCAATGGCTTCACATTCATAACTAACCCTGATGTTACCAGGCACTTTTGGCATGGAATAGTGCAATCGCGAAACCAGAGTTTTGACATATTCATCAAAACGAATCGTACTGAGATCCTCACTGCGATAGAGCTGTTCATGAACCAGTGACATTGAGTATATCCGATCTGAGATCGCAGAAAAGGCATCTTCGACAGGACGTTTGTTCTGTTCAGCAGATTGCATGTTAAGTAATGAAATCACCACGTTCATGTTGTTCTTGGTTCGGTGATAGACCTCTCGCAGTAAAACATCCTTTTGCTTCAGGGCATTTTGGGCAGTTTCCTGGGCATCTTTACGTTCCAGGACTTCCTCTTGGAGCTTGTTGGTTCTATCCATAACTCTGGCTTCAAGACCAATATTGATCTGCTTGATCGTCTCCCTCTCCTGGGTGAGCTAACGTTGCAGCAGAAATTCTCGCCGGTAAAAGAGTTCCATAAAATAGCCCCCCAGCATCAACAGCATATTAGAACCCGTTAAAAAGAAATAATTATCAACGTGATAGAACCAGGGTTCATTGGTAACCCATTGGATCCCAATGATATAGCTGATCACAATGATCCCACCACTGGCAGCAGCCCAATAGAATCTCAAGCCGGACAGGATGTAGATAAAGATTAGAACCAGAATGATCCCAACATAATAGGTCTCTGTGTATTGGGGTTGAATGAGAGTCATAATAACGATACCGATACCGGCAGCCAGCATATACAGTATGCTGAACAATTGATAGAATTTCCTGAATATGTCACGGAAGGAGACGAGGTAGATCACAAAACCAATTGGCATAACGATCCCAAATCGAATCAATAAAAAGGGGCCCAAAACTTCCGGCAACCATAAATAATCCAACACACCGAATAAACCGTAGAGCAACATACCCAAGACTAGAGCAGGTCGAAATCGCGTGAGGGTCAGTTTGAAAAAGTATTCCATAAAGGCAATTTCTGTCTCAACCGGAAAACTCAGGGATAAGGGGTCTGTCCATTTAGGACCAGGTATCTCACCGTCCTGAAACATCCTCACTTTTTCCCATAATTTTTTCATCGTGTGATCTTCAAACCCCTAATTATCTCAATTCCAAACTCATCACCCTTCGATACGATCTTCGTTACACTCAGATCACTCAGGGTTCGGAAATGCTCACCAGCTCACCACCCTTCGATACGATCTTCGCTATACTCAGATCACTCAGGGTCCGGAAATGCTCACTAGCTCATCACCCTTCGATACGATCTTCGTTACACTCAGATCACTCAGGATCCGGAAATGCTCACTAACTCAAAATATCTACTACTACCAGTATCGCTCTAGATGGATCTGTCCAGGTGCTTTATTACTATGTTCGATGAAACCTTCTAATTCTAGAGTATTAACCATGGAATCGATCATACTGGGATTCCCACATAAAAAGATATGTGTATTCTCCGGAGCAGGTTTCAATCCGGATTTTTCCTGAATGATCCCAGCTTGCCACAATTCTTGGATATAGCCACTGGCTCCACCCCAGTTGATGTGTTCAATATCTGGACGGGTAATAGCGGGAATATAGGTAAAATTATTACAAACATTGGCAATAGTATTCAATTCAGATCGATATCCCAGATCCCAGCTATGCCTGGCACCGTGAACGATGATATATTTGCGTTGTGCATTACAGGGTAGATCAGCTCTTAACATGCTCATATACGGGGCTAAACCGGTTCCAGTACCCAATAAGATTATATTTGAATCCTGATCGACCCTATCCAGTGTAAACACACCAGAGAACTTAGGTGACAGAAAGATCCTGTTACCTGGTTCCAATGCGAATATCCGTGGTGTAAGAGCGCCGGATCTCACCATGGTGATGTAGAATTCAATGTACTCCTTGGTCACAGAAGCAGATGAAACAGAATACGCTCGACGAATGAACTTAAGCGGATCTTTCAAATCTGGTTCAGGATCAGATAATTCGTGCCGGGGCGCGGTTCCCGGTAGTCCTAATACGGTAAATTGTCCAGCTTTAAAATCTGGCAACCCCCAGCCATCTGGCACAACACGCAAAATGATTAGACCAGGGGAAACCTCGATCTTCTGTGAAACAATTGCATTAAGTGTTACATTAGCCATCATTTTTTTCCTTTGCCATAAATCAAAATAGATATATTCTGCATTTCATATTTTTACTTTTTACTTAATTAATCTCCGCTTTATCAAGCATGGCTTTTAGCTGATTGGCGTTTTTAATAGCCTGACCACGGGCATGATTGTTAAAAGAGACATAAGTGGTCTTGGCTTGCTTTGACATATCTGTTATTCTGGGTAACCATTCTTGGAGCTCATCTTCACTATATTCATAATCATAGCGACTGACATTGTCTCCTGTCCACCAATTCGCAGTATTACGACCGTGAAATCTTAAGTACGCAATATCTGAAGTGATGGCTGTATAATCGGGCATCCCCCCTGATAGGCGAGGCGAATCGATCATGGATATTCCCCAGGATCTACGTTTCAATTCCTCGAACACACGGTCTTTGATCCAATCGGGATGACGAAATTCAACGACCAGAGGCAGAGCAGTCAAGTCTTCCAGGAGCTGGAGCAGATACTTACGATTGTTCGGTGTGTAGGCAAAAGAATATGGAAATTGGAGGAGCACTGCCGCCAGATGATCATCCTGCTGTAAGAGGCTAACGGCCTCTAAGAAATCCAGACGCGCTTTCGGAAAGCCAACCCGGTCATGGGTCAGTGAACGATGTCCCTTGATCGCATATTTTAAAGGCTGTTCCAGATATTTCTCCAATTGTTTCCTTGTAGGCATCCGGTAATAGCTGAAATTCAGTTCACAAAACTCAAAATGCTTTGCGTAATGGACCAACCACTGGTCTTTGGCCATTCCCGGTGGGTAAAATACCTCCTGCCAGTCAGGATAAGAATAGCCCGAAGTCCCGATCATGACCTGGTTTTGCTTTGCAGAAGACAATTAGTAAGCCTCTTATGAATGAGCGAAAGACCAATTTTCCTGATCCCCAACTTAGTGTAAACAATTGTGCTCGCTACTGAAAAATACACTAACAAGCAGTTCAATTGCCATTGACGGCTATTGTTTCAACATTATTTCCTGTGACACTTCTCACAATTTGTATTTGCAAAACCTGCGACACAACTTTTATTTGCACTGATATTTTAGCTCTTACATATCTGTTATTATTACAGTTACATATCATTCTTCTATGATCTAAGTAGGCTGATCGATCTCTATGCAGACAGGTAATGATATACCAATGAAAATTTTATATACAGATACTCATGAGGTGGCTTAGATTCTTCCGCTCAAAAATGGGATATTTTAATTGGATATACTCATTTCATGAATGGAGTAAGAGCCTGAGAGATCGGGTCTTTTTTTGTAATAAATTTAATAATGACTACTAAAAAGCCGAGGGTCAGATGATTCAAAAGCCACTAAAATTAAAACTTAAACTTATTGTGCCCATGTTGGCACTATTTGCCCTGACTGCCTGTGATCTTATGCAGGAGCCAAAGATTCCCACCTGGACCAACAAAATTGAGTTTCCGCTCATCAAGGAAAGTGTCAATCTGGAAACACTCAAGGATATGGACAATATTCTGGAGCAATTATATGTGGATGGTAGTGATACCATGACCATCTTCGCCTATGCTGACACATCTGAGATGGATTCTCAGGAAGTTGGTGATCAACTTGCCTTTGGTGATATCACCCAGTCTTTCGCACAATCCGTGGATGATGTTACCGTAACTGGTTCAACCATCAATCAATCCAGTGCCTTTGAGGCAGTCGGTGTGGCACCTATTGAAGAGAACATTCAATCAGAACTGGGTCCCATTGAATTATCCAATATTCCCGAAACCAGAACAGCCCCATTTAAGCTCAATGAAATTGTTCCGGATGTTAATGATATTCCCAATGGCACAACGGCCGAAATACCCGAAGGTGATCTAGAGCCGGTGAACAAGCCTTTTGAATTCACTGATTTCTCGTCAGCTACTTTCTCTGGAGGCACCCTGGATGTCAGGATCAATAATTATATGGTTATCTCTTTGGGCTCACCCATCAATATTCAGCTGCAGCAAATCGTTGGTCCGGATACGAATAACATACCCGGCGGACTGCTGACCTGGTCCGACCCCATCGGCTCATTGGACAGTAGCACCCAAAGCTTGGATCTCACCGGCATGACCCTTCCCGGTGAAATTCTGATCGAGGTGACCGGACATACTGTAGGATCCAATGGCGTTCCAATTCTTATCGATGAAACGGCCAAAAATTCCAGTTTTAATATCGTGATCTCCGGTTCAGATCTGGTCGTGAGCAGTGCAACTGCCAAAGTCCCTTCCCAAAGCATTGCAGAAAGCGGCAATATCGAACTGGCAAGTTCTGAGAATAAGATCCAGGAAGCAGTGATCAAGTCAGGATCATTGGCAATTGAGATCGTCAATGCCATGGAAGTTTCCTCCGAACTGGTGATCAACATTGAATCCCTCCAGGATCCCTCAGCAGTGGCCTTTTCAACCACTATTCCAATTCCAGCCAATCAAACCGTAGTGGATGTTAGCAATATTGCCGATTACAGCCTGGTTATGGATGTCGATCAGCAGGAAGTACTTTACTCTTATCAGATCAATACAGAGGATACAGGTGATGATCTGGTTACCCTCGAACAAACTGACCAGGTTACGGTGAGCATTGCCTTGTATGGAGAAACCTCCGGTGACGATCTATTTTTCAAGAGTATCACCGGTATTATCGAAGCTCAGGAGATCGAGGAAGCTGGAGACATCAGCATTGAGTCCGATTCTAAGTTGCTTAACGCTGACATTTCCACAGGTGCCATCACCATCACCATTGATAATCAGGTCAATCAACCCGGATTTCTGGGTCTGCCAACCATCACGCTCACTATCCCGGAGTTGGTCGATGGAAATTCCAATCCACTCAGTGGCAGTCTGACCCTGGAACCAAATCCCACCTCAAATGTATTAAATTTCGATCTTGCTGATTTTGCTCTGGTATTCCCTGACACAGCAACCCAAGTATTAACCTACACTACTTTAGTAACCACCCCCACTGGGGAATTGGGTAAGTATGGTCTGGAAGACTCCATCATCGTTGATATTGTCGTTTCTGATATGGAATTTGCCTCCGTCACTGGATTTTTCTCACAGGATGCCCTGGTTGACTCAAATGAGATCGCTCTGGATGAAGGCACCAAACTTCTGGAAGCTGTTTTTGAAAGCGGTGATTTTGCTTTGAGCATGACCAATCGGATCGGCGTGGTGGCTGATGTTGAATTTCAGATAGATGAATTCATTCATCGTACCACCAATCAACCTTTAAGTATGTCCTTCAGACTGCAAGAGACACTGGATCCCCAGATCACGAATTTGAACCTGGCCGAGTATAAACTCATGTTCACCAATGTCTCACCTGGGGTCGAACAGGCCATCCACTATGTCTCTTCTGTTTCCTTGCCAGCTGATGAGGAAATGACCCTGACCTTTGGTGATTCAATTATCATCGAAGTCGATATTACCAATCTGGCCCTGGAAAGCGTAACTGGTCTTATTGAGCCGGACACCCTGGTAATCGAACGCTCAGAGCAGGTCATTGAAATGCCTGATATGGTCTCGGATCTGATGTTTGAGCAGGTCAATATTGATATTGATTTCAATAGTACTTTTACCATTCCCATTGAATTGACCCTGAATCTGTCAGCTACCGATTCACTGGGAAATACAGTGGAGATCACTGAGACACACAGTTTGACTCCACTTGATGATGTGATTCACGTGAATGCAGCTGAACTTTTAAACCTGCACCCTGAATTCATTGTTTCCAGCGGCCAGGCCATTGTTGGTGGAGGTTCGAATCCCGCCACCATTGCCAAGGGTCAAAAAATGAGTCCGGTTATGTATATTAACGTGCCGCTCTCGCTTATTATTGAGGATCCACCATTCCTGGAAATGGATGTCACCAGCATGGACTCTCCCCTTCCCGAAGATGAAACGATCGGTCTGGAGGAATTTGCTGTTTTTGCCGATGTGACCAATATGTTCGAGTTTGGGGCAACTGTGGTCGTGCTGGCCAGCAATGATAGTCTTGCTTTTGATAGCCTGACTATTGAAGCGGGCAATGCTCCCACTCCTGATACGCTACTCACTATAGAATTATTGCCCGAGGAAAACACTGACCCAACAGCGGAGCGCGTACTGACGGAGATCATCTTGTCTAAGTCTAAGTTGACCCTGCTTGAGGAGAAATTATTCCTGAAACCTGAAGTGCAATTGCTGGGACGAACCGATGATGCCTCTGGAAACGCCCTGCCCTCGCACTTCTTTACCACTGACTCCCTCACCATACGAACCTGGGGTAGTGTATCGTACACGATCAACGGGGAGGAGCTCTAATGAAAACGCTCACGAATATCCTGACCATTTTGACCCTGACCACTTTCCTGGTTGCCCAGGTTGATAGCACAATAACAGAACCTCTGGATGACCTGGATGTTGAGGTCACAGAGACAGTCGACGGATCCCCTGATACACTCGCACAAACTGAAACTGAGCTAGTACCAGATACTACCGACACCGAATTGATGGTGTTGGATTCAACCGCAGTTGACAGCAGTGCTCTGGTAGAAGCTGATACCCTGGTAGTTGAAGAACCTGTGATGGCCTGGATCCAGAAAGAGCCAGAACCAATCCAGGTCTCCGGTCTAATGAACAAGGGAACTCTCTACTACTGGTCCAATGACGGTCTGGAGGGAATTGGTCTTGATCAATTGGATTATGTCACTATTCAGGATCCAACATTGATCGCTATCAAAGCCAATGACTGTCTTGATATTGTTTGTCACCTATTGGCGACTGACAGCAGTGGTGTCAATTATGTCATTGTAGCCCCTGAAGACAGCAGTGATTTCAGGATCTATGATATTCTCACAAAAACAGTCATGATCGAAGCCAGTGCAGATTCTATCGTTCAAGCATTTGATACTTATCTCCGCGATCTGGCAGGTATGGAATACATCGAAGTTAAAGCGGAAGAAATTGCGCCTGTTGTTCCATCGCTGGCGGAAGACCTGCCGGTTGCCCTACCTGTCTATGCACCAAGAGCGAATGCCTTGAAGATCAAACATCGTCAGTTCCGCTCCATGGAAGAGCTGGCTTCAAACCCGGCTAACCTGGCTCGTGATTATAATAGTTTTAGCAGCTGGAACCTGCTGCCGGACTTCAAATTCAGTGTCAGGAATTCCCTGCTCACACCCGGTTGGTATAAGGAATGGTGGACAGTTGGTGGCGTCTGGGATGCGTCCATGAAAAATGATTATCTGGAAACAGTTGCAGGTCAGGATCTAGCCCTGAATATCTCACCTGAATTCCAAAGCCTCTTTGGTTTTAGAATTTGGAGAGTTGGCGTAAATGTTGGACTCACTTCCCATATCAAGATGGTGCTTCCCGGCAGTTTTCTGGGACTACCCATGCAGGATATCGAGTTTTACGATTCAACTGCAGCAGAGCCAAAATTTCTTGACTATGGTGGTCTGGAGATCGAAGCAATTCCATTGGTTATCAAATCCAGTCTCTCCTATGCTCATCCTATTTCAACGCCCTATGGAAACCTGAAAGTAGGAATTGCTTTAAATGTTTTGGAGGCAGTCGGCTACATGCGCATGGAGAGCGATGAATTCAAAGTAGTGCTCACAGAAGATTCCATTCACGTAACTGCATCGGGACAGGGCTGGGCGACAGCAGCTGGGATCGATGGTCATCTGGATGATCTTAATACTGATGATATGGATCCAGGAAGTACTGTCTCTGACCCTGGTATCGGTATCGACCTTGGTCTCATTGCTGACCTTCAACCACTCCTGAAGCAGGAAGTGGAAATTCAAGTTGCACTAAGAAACATTGGAGCAACTTATAAGTGGTCTGATGTGACTCGAAGTGTCTGGACCTTTGAACAGGTCATGCCAGCACCCGGAAATGCCGAACTGGATAGTATTGAGCAATATCAACACTCCACAGATTCTACAATAGCGACGGGGGAGGAATTCAGTATTGATGTGCCTACTGTCTTCAACCTGACTGCGTATTATCAACCGCTCCCCAGAATCCTCATCGGTGTGGGACTTGAGCAGGCATTTACTGATGAAGCGCAGTTTGGCTATAGTCCTGATCTTCAATTCGCCTATCAACTCAATCTATATGCGTTTCCCTGGCTGGATTTCAGCTACTATAAGCAAAACCAGTATGGCGAGCCAGTTCACACTTTTGGAAGCGGCTTCCATTTTGGATTCCTGGATACAGGCTTCACGCTATCCTTCTTTAATGGTCTGAATACTGATGCCAAAGGAATAGGCTTTGGATTGAATAGTAGTTTGCATTTCTAGCAATCTCACATTGCGTCTTCCGAGACGAATAAATACAAAGAAGGCCGGAGAATTCCGGCCTTCTTTGTATTTATTCGTCTTCGCGAGGAGTGAAACGACGTGGCGATCTCAAAATTGTCACTAGACTTGGAGATTTATCCATCGTATCAGATGCGCAGATGGATTACCACACCCCTACGGGGTTCGCTAAGACGTAGGGTAACGTTATCTGGAGAGCGCCGAATAAAATCAACTTGGTCTTATGTGACGCCTCATCGTATAAACGAACCCAACAGTTGCTGCAGTATAGTCAACATGATCATGATCAAAGAGTGTGCGATAATCCAAAACCTCTACAAAGCCTTTGAAATGACGCAGTGGTCGATGCACAGGTGGAATTGAGCGACTGTAAACCTTGTCACCTGATTCCAGGGTCTCTACATACTGAAAGTGGATACGGTTTCTCAGATCAGGACCATTCAACCGAGGATGGAAACCGAGTCTACCGATAACTGCTTCAGCTTCATCAGCTACATCATTACTAACGATCACGTCGATCTGATTGGCACCAAACATGGCAAAGGCCAACGGATTTCCCCGTCCGTAGAAAACCTGGTCAAAATCGCTCAGAACACGGGTTGAATCTTCGGCTACCCATTCCAATGACAGGATGTCCAAAGCGTCGCCACTGGTTCCATAGGCCAGGGTCATGGCTATGGCCACCCATCGTTCATCTCCATTGGGAAGCATTCGTTTTCTAAAAGCAACCCGCCGATTCACGCTCATATCAATGTCTTTTTCACTAAATCGAACGGAATCTCCGCGTTCCCAGGACCTTTCATCGATCCAGACCCGCACAAACTGACGGGCATGAAATGTTCCGGTGATCTGCTGAGTAATCAATGCGATGGCAGAGCTATCATCCTCCACTTCAACGGTTACCTCACGTTCACTGCTCATTCCGCTTCGACCAAAGCGCCAGATATAGCTGGAATCCATGACCACATTGACCCTGTCTGACGATCCGCTCTGCTGGATAACAGGCAATTTCCCTAATGATAGATCCGTTTCATCAACATCTTCCATGCCATCTATTCCATACGTGCTGTCATCAGCTGCAATAAGAGCTAGTATTGCATCCTCGATCTCAGCCCTTTCGTCAACTTCATTGATCGTGCAAGACCAAAGCATTCCCAATGCCAGTAAACTCACTATTAAGCATTGTTTGAGTTTCATAATTGCTATCTCCTGTTGTTAGGGTCGTTTATCACGACGATTTTGTACGTTTCCACCTCGGCGGTCCTTCATATACTGCCGTAGATCCTGCCTGAATCGAGCCTCAAAGCCGATATACAGCAATTGCTGCTTGGGAGTTAAATACTTGGGGAGTGATTGAGTGAAATCATGTTTGATCTTATGAATATCATTCTGTTTCTTGATATACTGCTTGATCAATTTGTCCACTTCCTTTTGAGAAATATCCTGCTCATCGATGAGCTTATGACCAGCTCGATTAAGCTCCTGCATCTCTTGTTGGATATTTCGCAACTTTCGCTCATGGATCTGAACCAAAGGCAGGAAAGTGACGGTCTGTTCCTCAGTTAATTCCAGCATCTCAGTCAATTTCCAGATGCGCACTGCATTTATATTTCGAGAGCCACCGGCTCCCCCAGGGGGCGGTTGAGCAATACTTACTCCTATCATGATCAATAAAATAATTAAAATATTTCTAGACATACTAAACCTCCTCTAAGTAGTCGATAAGCGCCTTCAGATCATCATCCAGCAACTCTTCAGCATCTTCAATGTATGAGTAATAGTTTTCATCAATGAGATAATCCACACTTTGTTCATACAGCTCCACGTCATTTCCTGACTCAAACAACAGTCCTTGCTCTGTGGTCCAGGAATCTTCCCAACCAGCCATCAGTAGTTCCCCACCGGGATTGACCGATTCATCACCACGATCAGGCATCACCACGATCACCATCATCACCAGGAGAATCACAACAGGTGCTGAATAGAGGGTTTTCCGGCGAAGCGCTCTCCTTTTAATCCTGGTCTGCACTCCATGAAGGACCTCATCGATATCCAATGGGGGTGCTTGTCCGTCGGATCGTTCCTCCTGAAATATTATGTTCAACTTATCCATTTTCCCCTACCTGTGCTTTCATAAAAGCTTCTATTCGTTTTTTTCCCTCGTGAAAATGTACTTTGGCAGCATTCACCGAACACCCGACTGCATCTGAGATCTGCGCGTACGGCAGATCCTCATAGATCCTGGCGATCACAACAGCCCGTTGCCGAGGTGTGAGAATCGCCAAGCTTTTACCCAATATCTCGGAGTGAAAGCGATATTCGGTTTCTTTCACAGGATCTGACCCGGAGATGAGCACTTTCATATCCTCCATAAAAGTGTAGCTCCAGCGTTGCCTGCGTTTTAAGTGACTATAGCACAGGTTGATGGCAATTCGGTAGATCCAGGTTTTCAAGCTCGATCTGCCCTTGAATTGATGACTTTTCTCCCAGACCTTGACAAAAGTATCCTGGAGGATATCCTGGGCATCTTCAACATTGGATACCATTCTGAGAATGAAACTATTAAGCCCTGGGGAATATTCTCGTACAATTTGATCAAAAGCCTGCGGATCACGGTCCTGTACCTTCTCAAAGAGCAGAATATCTGTATCTTTTTGCATTACTGGGGATTTAGATATTCATTCATGAAAAAAGGTTAAGATCGCGGTTTGACAGAGACGTAGTAGGCTACATCTCACTTAATTGTCAAAGACCCAGATCAGGGAGATATAGCGAAATCTGGATTCAGTGAATTGATTGGCCATAATAGTGTATTCTGAATTTGGGAGACCTGACACGTATTGGGACCACAGTGGATCATGAAGCATATTGGTATCAGTAAACCCAATGATTAGGGTACTGACCTGAGCTTGGATAGAGTAATTCAGCAGATGCAGGATCGTCTCATCGCTGTCAATATCAGTGGGTCGAACCACCAGGTCATCAGGATCAAGAAAACCCTGTTGTGGTTGAAATAGATGACGTCCCCAAACATTTAAATGAACATGCATCGCTTGATCGAATAGAAAGGCATCCTGGTTGAGCTCCCATAATACCTGCTTTTTAGCCCAGATCCAATCCGTTGCTTGATCCACCATTGAACCGCCTAACTTCAGTTCCATCTCCCAGGGGAAAGTCAACCTCGTGTAGCCCTGTGTCCCCCTGATAGATCCCTGGTCATTTTGACCCTGCCACCCACCCATACTTATCTCGAATGCGGCAAATTTCAAGGTCGATGTGAGCTCGTGTACAGTTGTAGCAGTTAACTCAGGTTTAAAGGTTCTTTCATCAATAAGTTGATGAGTTTGGTAAGTAATATTGAGCGGTTTATAATCCAAACCAGCCTTCACGTTGGGCAGAAAACGCCATTGGCCTAGATTTTTCAGACCCAATTCTACCGATAGATGCCGATTGCTGAATTGAGGGAGATTGACTTCCATAAAATGGCGGATGCTTCCATCGCCACCCAGTTGCTTACGAATGACTCCGATCTTCATTTCCACAGGAGACCATTCTCTCACTTGAAACCGATGTCCAAAATAGGCCAGGGTGCTGAGTGAATGTCGTTGAGCTGCAGGCCATTCCCAGATACCACCCTGCACCCAGGCAAAGAACTCTGATCCGACTGAATTCGAATCAATATTCTGCCAATGCAGATTTCCGGACCACCGATCTGATCGAAGCTGCAGTTTGTCATTATAATTCCAGGCTTGCAGTACAGTATCCAGTTCATATAAATAAAGCGGATTCACCTGATGGTCATAACCCAGCTCCACTTTGATAACCTGATCATCGATCCGGTTCTCAATCTGCAGTTGGTGACGTTGCTCATCATAGAGCTGAACACCTATAAAACGCTGATGAGACCTTAATTTTGAATTCCAGGCATAACGGGTGGCTTTGCCCAGGCTATTGTGATACCAAACTGTAAAATCCTTAAAATCAGCATCACCCTGACGATAATTGACTAGTAATGAGGGAGCAGTTGTGTCAGCTTCCGTTGTCAGAGCAGGGTGTAGCTGAGACCAGAGTGTTCGCTGGTCCAATAGCGGTAGCCAGCCCTGTCTATCAGTATTGAGGGGCTCACCATTTATGAGGTAGCTGGTGGCCAGATCCTGCCATTCATCCAGTACGACAGCTTTAAACCCAAAGGGGCGGTAGAATTGCAGATGACCCCATGTTCCGGATACTGCTCCAAAATCAGGAACATCCTGAATCACAACGGCTGGATGGTCTAGTTGAGCCAATGAGAATAGAGGGAACACCATACTGACCAGTGTCAAAACAAATACCCTCAAGCTCATGCTAGTCCTTTCTCAGATCGTGCATCAATAATTGTTGGTCAACCAAACGCACTAAAATAGGAGCGAATAGAGCAAACAGTATGGTATTTGAAGTTATGTGCATGATAAAAAACACCAGCCCCGTAACAATGGTTCCCCAGAGGGTTCCCTCGACCATCCCTGAGCTGAGCGGAAAGCTCAACGCAGTCAATACATCGTATATCAGGGTAATCACAAATCCTGTGACACCCAGAGCAACTGCTTTTGCAATTGGATGTTGGAGCGATCTGATGGCTGGTGCCAGCAAACCGCCTAACCCACCACCAATTCCAATACCCACCACCTGAAAAAGAAGCAATATTGGGTAACCCAACCCTGAGCCAATGGGATTTAAAGTAGAAAAAACAGCCTCCCCGATCACGGCCACAATAAAACCCCTTTTAGGTCCCAGAGCCACACCACCGAGAAAAGCTGAGAGAATCACCAGCTCCAGATTGGGGATAAATGAGCAGACTATTCCTACGGTGACGATGAGTCCAGTCCAGAGCGACATCAGAGCCAAGCGGCGATATTCTACCAAAGACATGCTCATATCAATTTTGATCAACTCCATCCGGATCAAGTTCCCCCTTTAAGAGCGGCACCCTGAAATAATTATATCGATTGGTCCAGGCGCCTGTTTCCTGATCCTGTTCCATGGCGACAGACATCATATTCATCCGGGCATCCAACTCATCTATATGATGCAGGAGAAGGGCCTCCTTGAATTTCGGGAGTTTGGGTGATTGCCATTCGTACTTCCCCTGGTGGGCAAGGATCATGTGCTCGACTTTCAGCTGTAGATCAGGTGGAAAACCATTGATTCCTGACATGGTATCCCGAGCCAGATCCCGCCCCAGCACAATATGCCCCAGCAGTTTTCCTGAGTCTGTGTAGCCTGGCTTACTGGCTGGATTCAATTCGATGATCTTGCCTATATCATGCAGCAGAATCCCGGTCAGCAGAAGATCCCGATCAACTGCATAGTGATCTGCCAGCACGACCCCCAACCTGGCCATGGAAAAAACATGTTCCAGATAGCCCCCCACCCAGGCATGGTGAAGTTTCATTGAGGCCGGGTGTTGTTTGATCACGGCTCCATGCTCTTTGTATATTTTGCTTATAAGAGACTTTAAATGATCATTTTTCATCTCTTTAATGATCTTACCCAGTTCGCGCCACATCTGATTTATACTTGACTTGCTGGAGGGAATGAGCTTGGTGAGATCAAATCCATAATCAGCATGTTTTTCAGGGATCGCTCTGCCGATATCTTCAATCTCCAATTGGAGACGCTGGGCGTACTCGCTCACCCGCCCTTTTACAACAACTGCATCACCCTCATCAAAGGATTTTTCAAATGCAGGAACATCTTCCCACACTTTAGCCTCGATAGAACCACTATTATCCTGAAGCTGCAATTGCAGATAGGGATGATTGGTTCGGGTGCTTCGTAAATGTTTTTCCCTTACCAGGAAAAATCCCTGGATGTGAGTATTCTTCTTGAAATTCTTGATCTGAGTGATCTTTGCTTTCATAATGCTAATTGCCTTTTTGCTTTTTCTGCGTTCACAGTTTAATCCGGAATCAGGTAACAGACAAATTCATAACGTCATTCAGGATAAACAAACCGGTTTGCCGTGAACACTATTTGGGGGTTGGGTTGGATTAAATTGTAATCGATTCGGAGTTGAAATACAAGCTTATTCCTACTTACAATTCAGGTGGGTTACATCTATTATTATATGGGTAAAGCCTGATAAGAATTACGGCGATCAGTTGTCCTTGAGATAATCCTCATAATCTTCTGGCCGATTTAAATTGGCCAGGGGCCGTTCGCCGCGCATCGGAAAATGATAGACTGGACAACGATTTAAAGCCTTGTGGATCGCTAATTCACCCTTTTCCAAAGCCGCCCTGAAAATAGGGATACAATTCTTGCTGTAAAATGCGAATAAAGGCTCCTCCCGCCCGTCAATACAGACGGGTATCACAGCTGAAACATGATCCAGATGACTGCGCATCTTCTCTACCAGCTTCATATCAATGTTGGGAATGTCCACAGCGACTACAAAACTATAGTCAGTATGGGTAGCCGCCAGGGCTGTGGTTAAACCTTCCAAAGGACCATTCCCGGGGTGGCCATCTTTAATGACAGGTAAGTTTAGGTAGGCCAGTTTGTCTGGATCGTTGGCAGAAATGATGATCTCATGAAAATGCTGTTTTAACAGGCTGATCTGTCGCTCCAGTAAATTCTCATGCCCCACCTTGAGGAAGCGTTTATCCTCCCCCATTCTTTTGGCACTACCTCCGGCTAGAATGATGGCAGTACATGAATTACAGGGAGATGTTTTCATACTCTGATCCCTTCCAGGATCCTCAAGTGCTTGTTCCAGACTCGATAAATCCCTTAACGGTTGCTGACAGGCTTAGTTCCCGCGAATATAAACGATAAGCTGCTCTTCAATAGCTTTTTGATAAGCCAGAAAACCAGAGATTTGCTCGATCTTTCTATCGTCTTGATTGGGTCTGTTACAGAATGAAACTCGTCATCTTTGTCGCCTATCTGACGCTGCTCAGTTTGTGCATCATGCTGAGACACTGTATCACCCTTGTTCGCCGACGTACACCATTTTCAGTTCTAAAGTAGACATTAAATCCAAAATATCACCCTACGCTTTGCAAGCTACTGGCGACATGTTTTTCTTTTTTACTCCCCGTGCGATTTTCGATAGAAAATTCGCACTGCTTCGCTTTACATGTGAAGCCTGCCTGCGTGGGGACCGACTTCGGCTTAGGCAGGCATAGCTGCTTGTCAAGGCGTAGCATGTAGTGCGAAGCTATGGTGAACATTTTAAGTGTGTTATGCTGAGTTCATCGAAGTAAAGTGAAAATGGAAAAGATGCAGGAGTTATGGCTCATTTTGAAGTGAATATGGTATTACTAATATTTGTCAGTGAAGGAAGTGTGCAATACGACATGTGACCTGCGTATCAACCATAATTCAGAATAGCCCAATTCACCCTTTGACACCCTTGCAACCCCTTGTGTGTCAAACTATATTGGGCGGCTTTTTTTAATCCAAATAATTGTATACGCTATAGTGAGCGCAGGAGGAACAACAACATGGGTGTGATGAACAAAATGCGGGACAACATGGCTGGGATTATGATCTTTCTAGTCGTTGTTTTCGTGCTAACCATGAGTGTCGGTGGATTGGTTGGAGGAGCCGATATTACAGATCTTATCGGTGGTAATCAATCCAACGTCTTTACTACGGTGAATGGTGAGGAACTGACCCGTGAGAACTTCATGCGTTCCTTGCAAAATGAGCGGGAAAATTTCAGACAAAGAAATAGTATTGAGCCCAATGAACAACAGATGATTCAAATGACAGATCAGATCTGGGAGACCATGGTGACTCAGATCCTTATTCGTCAGACCATTGAGGAACAGGGCATTCATGTTTCCCCCGATGAGATCAAATACTTTTTTACCGAGAACGTCCACCCCACTATCCAACAGTACTTTATGTCTGAAACAGGCGAATTCGACTACAATGCCTACCAGGAGGCAGTCAACGCTCCAGAAGCAGCCAATTTCTTTGCTGCCATGCGTCAACAGGTCGCTGCCATTGTTCCAGTGGAAAAACTTCAGCAAAAAGTAATTGCCACGACTCAGGTATCAGAGGCTGAGGTCCGTGCTGAATACATGCGTAATGAGGTCATCTATGACATGGAATATCTTTTTGTAAAGAATTCCCTCTGGAAAGACAATGAGACTGAAGTTTCAGAAGCTGAATTGCAAAATTACTATGATCTGAATCTTGATGATTTTCAGCAGGAAGAAACCCGTTTCCTGAACATCATTTCAACCGAGATTAAAGCAACGAATTCAGACACAACCCGGGCTCTCAATTTGATCAATGATGTGAAAGATGAGATCCTTAATGGTGCCAGTTTCGAATCAATGGCTGAGATTCATTCAGAAGGACCGACAGGTCCCAATGGTGGATACCTCGGTTGGTTTGGCAAGGGTAAAATGGCTCCTCCATTTGAAAAAGCTGCTTTTTCAGCTCCCGTTGGTGAAATTGTTGGTCCAGTATTAACTCAATTTGGTTATCATCTGATCAAGGTTGAAGCCAACCGGGTGGAGAACGGTACTCCAGAGGTTGAAGCCCGTCATATTCTGGTGGAGATACGACCCAGCGAAACCACTCGCGACAAAATCAGACGAGACCTGAAGAATCTGGAATTTCTGGCAGATGAGATTGGATTTGACCAGGCTGTTGATTCACTCGGAATGGCAGCGCGCAAGTCCAATAAGCTTCTTCAAAAGGATACTTATATCTCCGGACTTGGATCCTTCCAGTCTGCTGTTCGCTTCGCTTATCTCTCTGAGATAGGGGCTCACAGCAAAGTTTTGCAAAATGATAATCATCTTGCAATATTCCAGTTATCTGAGATAATACCTGCTGGTGACCGTCCTTATGATCAAGCAAAGGTGACCATCAAACGCAATGTTACCAATCAGAAAAAACAGGCGATGGCTAAATCTGTCGCTGACGATCTGCTAGCCAGTTTAAATGCAGATAGCGACTGGTCCACTGTTCAGATCGAGGGTCGTGAGGGTCTTTTGCATCAAGTAGTTGAGGGAGCACAGGGTAATGCAAGCATCAGGGGGCTTGGTCGTTACCAGGAGATCTTTGGTTTTCTTGCAAATGCTGAAATTGGTAATATCTCTCCGGTTTTTGACACCCCTCGGGGCTCAGTCATTGTGCGCTTGAATGCTCGGAGTGATTTTGATGAAGCAGCTTACATAGCCAGCTATGATGCCTTGTATCTGAGTCTAACTCAGAACCGTCAGAATGAGGTCTGGAACAAGTATTTGGAAGATCTCCGTGAGGGTGCAGACATAACTGATAATCGTCTGCGCATGCTCTAATATTTCACATTAGCTAAGTGTTGAAAGAGGCTGTCAGCAATGGCGGCCTCTTTTTTTTGGGGCACATGTTCAATTATTTATTTTGGGTGAACTCGACTTTGATCCAAACATCCAAGTCAGTTTGGTCGGGTCGGCTTCCCCCCGGCATACCAGGTCGTCCACCACCTTGACCCCCACCTCTTTTACCGCCACCTGAACCACCTCGGCCACCGCTGGACATTCCACCACCAGACATCCCCCCTCGACCACCGGCAGGTAGATTGCTTTTATCAAATGCAGAATTTATTCCCACACCAAGCGGCTGACCCGGTGCATAGTCCTGCCCCAGAAGCGCCAGGGGAATTTGGTATTCCATAAAAAACCCACCATCTCCTGAAAAAGCAACAGCTAACAGATCCGCTGGCCCCAAACGTTCCCGGTCTTTAGCATCAACAATGATGAGATCAAGATCGCCGTTGAAAGGGGAAGCATTCCGAAACATAGACGCATCTCGTTCTCCAGCACCCATTCTACTTCGCCGGTTTTCAGATGACCCTGGGCGACGATCCATGGGTATAAGGCTCTGAAATTTGAAACCGAGGTCCTCATGTTTTTTACCTCTGGCATCGACCCAGATGGTTAAACCCCGCATGGCCAATTGACGCTCAAAGCTTCGGTCCATACTATTGATAGCCACATAGAGATAGTTTTTATCATGACTTATGCCCACGGCAAATTTTTCATTTTTTGGAATTTCAAAGCGCCCCGCCCACTCCAGCTGTTCACCATCGATCCGGAAATCAGCAGTTGCCGGTTCACTCAGATATTTTGTCCCGCTACAGGACTGAAGTCCCAGTAGTACAGCCATGATCAATAGATAGTTCATGTGTTTTGACATTCCAACTCCAATGATTTCAGTTATAATAACCTTTCTTTGATACCAGAATGTCAAAAAGGTTAAGAAGTGTTAAGAAGTGTTAAGAAGTGTTTCAGTATTTTCTGATAATTCTGATTCATGCCGGTGTATTTCCCCACTAAGCATATATTCGACATCTTCTGCAATATTGGTACAGTGATCAGCAATACGTTCCAAATAGCGTGAAATGGCCAAAATTTCCATCCATTGGCTTATCCTTTCCGGGCTTTCCTGCATGTGTTCACCGATCACATGGTACATAGATTCATGTAAAGTATCGACCCGATCATCTTCAGCCATCACTTCAGTCGCTTTTTCCCCATCAAGATCTATTAACGCATCCAGACTGTTCTTGAGCATTTTCTGAGTGATCACAGCCATTTCAGGGATCTGACTGGGTATTTCAAGGATATCCTGAACTGACAGAGAAGCTGCTCGTGCCGCAATATTTGCCGTCAGGTCTCCAATACGCTCCAAGTCGTTATTGAGCTTCAGAAAAGCAACGATATATCTTAGATCAATGGCAACTGGTTGATAGAGGGCAAATATCTTTAAACAATCCTCTTCAACTTCAACTTCCATCTCATCAATAATATCATCTCGTTTAACGATTCTTCTGGCTAGTTCACCATCACGTTCTAATAAAGCTTTGATACTCTCCCGCAAATTCTCTTCAACCAGGGTGGCTTCTTGAATAATTTTCTTTTTGAGATTCTCGATCTCCCGATGTAAATGTTGTATCATTTTATCTCCAGCCATCATCCAAATCTCCCAGTAATGTAATCTTCCGTTTTTTGTTGTTGAGGAGTTGTAAATATCTGTACTGTTGGGCCATACTCGATCATGGCACCTTCAAAAAAGAAAGCAGTATGATCAGAGACACGAGAGGCCTGCTGCATATTGTGTGTAACGATAATGATGGTGTATTTTTCCCGTAACTCACCAATCAATTCTTCGATTCTGGCTGTGGATTTTGGATCAAGAGCAGAAGCCGGTTCATCCATGAGAATCACTTTTGGCTCAACTGCCAGAGCTCGAGCAATACACAACCGCTGCTGTTGTCCGCCTGATAAGGCCATAGCGCTATCCTGAAGTCGATCCTTGACCTCATCCCACAGGGCAGCCCCTCTTAGACTATGTTCCACAATCTCATCAAGTTTCATTTTGTTCTTTAAGCCATGAATACCTGGTCCATATGTAATATTATCATAAATGGATTTTGGAAAGGGGTTAGATTTTTGAAAAACCATTCCCACCTCTCGTCGCAATCTGACTACATCGGTTTTGGAATCATACAAATCCACACCACTCATGCTGATTTTCCCAGAGTGGTGTGTCCCGGGAATAATGTCATTCATGCGGTTAAACATCCGTAGAAAAGTGGATTTGCCACACCCGGAAGGACCGATCAGGGCAGTCACCTGCCGATCAGGGATTAACATATTGATATCAAATAAAGCCTGATTACTACCATAGAAAAAATTGACTTTTTCTGCCTGTAGTTTGGCTTTTATTTTTTTCACCATTGGATTTTCTTTCGGTAATGATTTCTCAATACAATTGCTGTTAAATTAAAAAATACAACAATGATGATAAGCACCAGAGCTGTTCCATACTGCATGGGTAATACTTTTTCAGTATCAGGATGCTGCGTAGCCAATACATAGAGATGATATGGAAGTGCCATGACCTGATCAAAGATTGAATTTGGTAACCGGGGGAGAAAAAACGCCGCCACCGTTAAAAGAATTGGGGCAGTTTCCCCGGCTGCTCTCCCGATACCAAGAATAGATCCCGTAAACATTCCGGGAAGGGCGTAGGGTAGAACATTGGTATAGACAGTTTGCCATTTGGTTGCTCCCAGGGCTAGGCTAGCCTCCCGCAAACCCATGGGAACAGCTTGAAGCGCCTCTTCACTAGAAACAATAATCGTTGGCAAGATCATAAATGCCAGGGTTAAACTCCCAGCTAAAATTGAGGCTCCAAACCCAAAGAAGAGGACGAATAGTCCGAGTCCAAAAAGCCCAAACACAATTGAAGGTACGCCAGCTAAGGTAATAATAGCCAATCGAATTGTCTGATTTAAGCTCCCCTGCAGGGCGTATTCAGATAAATAGATCGCAGAAGCCATCCCCAGGGGTAAGGCGAAAATAATGGCACCAAAGACCAGATATATCGTTCCAATTATGGCAGGATAAATGCCGCCTTCTGCTCCACTTCGCCGAGGGAAACCACTTAAGAACTCCCAACTGATCGTAGGAATCCCTTGTATAAATATATCGAAGAGCAAATATCCAACAATTAATACAACCGAGTAGGTAACTCCCCTGACCAGGTTGAAGACAAGTTTCTCTTGAGTTGAAGGGGTCATCGCATCTGATACTTTCTTAAGACTTTTTGGGCGATCACATTTAACCCAAAGGTCATTATCAAGAGTACAATTCCAACCCAAAATAGTGCTTGATAGTGATGACTGCCAAAGGCGACCTCCCCCATTTCAGCAGCTATCGTTGCTGTCATCGTACGGACTGAGCTAAAAGGATTCAGCGTTAACTTTGCAGCATTTCCGGTCACCATGAGGACTGCCATAGTTTCGCCAATTACCCTTCCCATACCCAACATGATTGCCGCAGTTATTCCAGGAAGTGCTGCTGGAACAATTATTCTAAAGATGGTTTGTAAGCGATTCGCCCCCAAAGCCAGTGAAGCCTCGCGGTAGGATCGCGGAACACTCTGAATAGCATCTTCGCTCACAGTGATCACTGTTGGAATGGCCATCAGGGCTAACAGAACAGCACCTGTAATAGCTGTGAGCCCCGTGGGCAGATCGAATAGATCCTTGATCAATGGGCTGAGGACGACAAGACCAAAGAATCCGATGACCACAGAAGGGATCCCTGCTAATATTTCGATAAAGGGTTTTAAGAAACTACGCTCTCCTTGAGTTGCTATCTCTGCGATATAGATGGCTCCCAATACGCCAAAAGGAATCATTAGAACAGTTGCAAGTAACGTCACCAGAACAGATCCAGTGATAAGAGGCAGTAAGCCAAAAAGCTCTGCATTAAAAGAAACAGGGATCCACCTCAAATGAAACAGATCTGAGATTCCCGGATCATTGATAAATGGCAGTGCTTCTTTCCCCAAAAAAACAAAAATCAGAAGTACGATCAAGACACTGGTAGAAGCAGCTCCTACCAGTACCGTATAAATCGCTTTATCTCGCCAGGAGTGCATGAGTCTTGATTATTAACCCGGTGGATATTAAACGAGCGGGAACGGACATTGAGGTAATATGGGAATTGTTCATATGAATAATGCCCGCCACATTAATAGTTTACAGGTACGTATCCAGCTTCCATGACAATAGCCTGACCGTCTTCAGAAAGCACAAAATCGATAAAGTCTTTTGTCGCGCCTGTGGGAGTCCCATTTGTATAGAAGTGAAGGGGTCGGGCAATGCTGTAGGTATCATCCTGGACCGTAGCCACAGAAGCTGAGATGGCAGGTGTATCAGCAGCATCTTTTATACCTAACATTTTTACTTTTTCACCAGCTTGTGTTCCATACCCAAGTCCTACATAACCTATGGCCCACGTATCTTGAGCAACACTCTGGATAATTGCCGCTGTTGAGGGCATGAGCAAGGCTTCCTGTGTGTAATCCTTCTTATTCATCACTCTTTTTTGAAAAAAGACATACGTTCCTGAGCTTGATTCACGGGAAAGGATAACGATGGGTTCATCCGGTCCACCGACCTCTTTCCAGGATGTATAGGCACCAGTATACATTTTACCAATTTGTTCAATACTTAGTTCACTAATTGGATTAGCCGGATTCACAACCACTGCAATACCATCACGAGAGGTGACGATCTCATTGGGAGCCAATCCTTTTTCCAATGCTAATTTTTCTTCTGTACTTTTAATCCTGCGAGATGCAATACAAATATCAGTTGTTCCATTAAGCAGAGCTGCAATCCCAGTTCCTGATCCACCACCAGTCACTGAAATATCTACATCTTTATGGGTATCCATATAGACTTCAGCCCAATTACTGGCCAGGTGAACCATGGTATCAGAGCCCTTGATACTGATGTATTTGACCGTTGCTGTTTCGTTTTTAGATTCTTTTTCCCCACCACAATTGCTCATAAGCACTAGGGTCAATAGCGCTAAACTAATAGTAGATATCATTCGTTTCATTTTCTTTTCCTCCTCATCAGTTGTTATCCCAACACCTCGCTCTATACTGGGTTTTGAATGTTTGATTCGTGTGAGTGTTTGGTGAGATTTTGAATTGATTGCGATCAAATCATAGGTTCGAAAATACTGAATAGCTCTGGTTTTTTTGAGAATTCCCGTGATCCCATGATCTTCACTCAACCTGCTGTTCACGACGGGCAATTTCTATAATTTGCACGACAGTTTGTAAATGACAAAGCGAGATTACCACAGGTGCTTTGCTCCCTCATGCTATTTTTTTTGGAACTCTTGTCACTACACCCTCATGTTCTTCCTCACAGAAACCTCATCATATTCTACTGATTCACTCACCTAACCAAAATATTCAGCTAACACTTCAAGTGCATCCTCCTGCCGTCGTGAAGGACAAAAGATAGTGGTGTTGAAATGTGTGTGAAAAAGGAAGAACAAATTGACCAAAATAATTATAGCACTTAGTACTTTACTCATCCTCCCAGCACTGGGATTTGGACAGAACACTGGCAGTCTCCAGGGAATCATCACTGATTCAGAAACTGGTGAAGTGCTCATCGGAGCAAATGTTATCGTCCTCGATAATGGAATTGGGGCAGCTTCAAATCTAGATGGATTCTTTGAAATCCGAAGTATCAGACCAGGGATCTATACGCTAAGAGTCTCATATATAGGCTATGAAATAAAAAATATTGAGAACATTCAATTTAATGCCGGGATTACCAATCGGCTGGATATTGTTATGAGCGCGGAAGCCATTAGCGGCAGTTCTGTCGTTGTTGAGGCTGAAACCAAACCAGGGGCTGCACTCTCAATGTTACAAGAGCGTCAGGAATCATCCAACATGGAGGATGCGATTGGTGCAGAAGAAATGTCCAGAAGGGGGGATTCTAATGCTGCTGACGCGTTAAAACGCCTACCTGGTGTAACCGTAAGGGAAGGGAAATTCCCCATCGTTAGAGGACTTGGCGAACGCTATACCTCCACGCAAATGAATAGCGCCCCAATCCCCTCACCTGAACCGGACAAAAAATCAGTCCCCCTGGACCTATTCCCCAGTTCTTTATTAGAAAGTATTGTCGTTTTGAAAACCTTCACCCCTGATCTTCCAGGTGTATTCGCTGGGGGTAGTATTAACATCAAGACCAAAGCATATCCAGACGAACGTCTAATCAACCTGAACGTCTCGTTAAGCGACAACACAAGTTCATACGCAGGTGCAGCATTTCGAAGCACTGCCAGAGGGAAAAATGATTTTTTTGGTTTTGATGATGGGTCACGTGCTCTGGGAGATGATATTCCGCAAAACCAAATACTGTCACCTGCCCAAAATTATCAACCGGAAGGGATGAATTCAATTCAGTGGTACGGTCAGATCGGTGAATATAGCCGTGGCTCTCTTCCAAACTTCATTGCTTCAAAAGTCAAAACTGGTAAGCCCTTCAGCGCAGGGTTTGATCTTGGAGACCGATATGAGATAAACGAACATTTAGAATACGGTTTCTTTACCAATATAGTTTTCAAGAATGCTTACAAATCACAGGTCATGGAAAGTTCTCAATTTGCCCTCAATCGAGCAGGTGACGATAATGAAGAGAATTCAGCCTATTTGTATCCCTACACCGAGCGTAGCAATGAGATTTCAGAATACAGAACAAATCTCGGTGCAAATATCAGTGCTGGGCTTAAGTACAAGAATAAACACAAAATAAAGCTCCAACGGATTTACACGCATACCTCTAGTGACAAGCATACAATTTCCACAGGCTATACACCCAATATTGAATCAGGTATTTTTATCAGTGACCATTATATCGAAAAAACGATTAAGAATACCAGCCTCAGTGGTTCAAGCCAGTTTACTTTAGGACCTCAACACAATATCGAATGGAATTACAATTCAGGCCTATCGACGCGCTATGAACCCGATCATTCATCCCATAACTATTCAGAGCGTGTTGTTAATGCGGATACAGACTCATCCTATAGCTATTACATAATCGACCGGCAGGCTCAGAAGATTGCCTATCGCGATTTTACAGATGGTAGTGATGCCAACCTATCATTCGATTTGCACTATGAACTTAAAATCCCGTTGGATATACAAAATGCTATCAAGCTGAAAGTGGGTTTTAGGGACCAGGATAAGTCCAGAACCTTCGAAAAGCGTTCCTTTGCCATTACAAATTCATCCAGCTCAAGCTGGGCAGATTCGGTCCTCAATATCTACCCTGATATGGAATTTGGACAATCATTTGATGCGCTGAACTTTTTTGAACGTGATACTGCTACTGGGGATTGGACTCACGGGTTATTGATGCTGGACGAAACTGCTAAAAACGCATTCAATGGCTATACAGCGCAGGAACTGACCAAGGCTTTCTATACCATGGCATCCATCCCCCTTCTCAGTAGAAGTGCCTGGTCACTTCAGTTTGAGGGAGGAGCGCGTTACGAAAACTATAACATGAAATTGGATAGCTATAATCCGGTGACAGGTGCATCAGCCACAACAATCTATGGTGACCCTGCCAAGGCTCACTTGACACAGCAGGTTGTACTCCCCTCTCTCAATTTGATTTATAAAAAGGATGATGGACTCAATGTGAGAGCAGCCTATTCACAAACGGTTGGGCGACCGGAATTTAGAGAATTGGCACCGATGGCTTATCAGGAATTCTATCAAGGTGAAGTTGCCATTGGGTTCCCATTTTTAAAGAATTCTGAAGTTACGAATTATGACCTTCGTAGCGAATTTTACCCGTCAGCATCTGAGCTTATCTCAGTGGGTGCATTTTTTAAAACATTTGAGAATCCCATAGAAGTATCGATGATTTCGACCCCTGATCTGGATTACAAAACCTTCCAAAATGCAGAAACAGCTCACACCTATGGTCTTGAATTCGAGTTGCGAAAAAAGCTGCCTATTCCATTAACCAGAGGTTTCGGAAGTATATCCTTTAATACAACTATTTCAGAATCTGAAGTCACCGTTAGTGATACGGTCTACCTATTTAACGGTACGAGCTACGCGAATTCATCTTCCACAAAAAGCAGATCACTGCAGGGTCAGTCAAATGTTATGGTAAATGCAGCAATCGACTACCGGTCACCGGGAGGATATACCTTCGCTTTGGCATATAATACATACACCAAGCGCATCAGTTCTGTAGGTGTTGGTGAAGTGGGTGACATCTATGAATTCCCTTTCCATTCCCTGAATATGACGACTGGAAAAAAGCTTGGATCACTGAAATTCAGTCTGAAAATAAAAAACATTCTCAATTCCCAAGTACGATTCGGACATATCGAAGCGTCGTCAGGTGCTCTAAAATTGCGTAAAGTTTACTCGCCAGGACTGGCATTCAGTCTGGGAGTGAAATATCAACTACAACAAAAAAGGAGTTAAGACTCAAATGAAAAATAGTTTACTATTATTACTGATCGGAACACTGGTTTCTGGCCTGTTCGCTATCGACCATACCGGGGAAATCATCTCTGATGAAGTATGGAATGCATCAGATGAACATTTGCTTACGGGACAGGTCTTTGTCAAACCAGGGGTCACTCTGACCATCCAGGCTGGCACGACGATCAAGGCTAACGAAGATGATGGTGCAGGTCTAGCCCCTGCCCTCGTTATCGAAAAAGGGGCTGTAATCATGGCTGAAGGAACGGCCACTGCTCCAATCACCTTCACAACTGTCCTAACAGCAGATGAAATGCTGGATCCCCGAGGTAATTGGGGTGGAATTATCATTTTAGGTGATGCACCCATCGCCGTGGATGGTGGCAGCAGCTTCGTGGAAGGTCTTGAGGGAATCCCCTACGGCGGAACCAATGCCGATGATAACTCAGGTGTATTGCGCTATGTTCGGGTTTGGCACGGTGGTCGCTCCATTGGTCAGGACAATGAGATCAATGGAATTACCCTCGCTGGGGTTGGCCGTGGAACAACGATTGAATACTGTGAAGTTGCCCTAAATCTGGATGATGGTTTTGAGATGTTTGGGGGAACTGTGGATCTCAAATATTGTAATGTTCTGTTCGTTGGTGATGACGCATTTGATGTAGATGAAGGTTACCAGGGTCGCGGGCAGTTCCTGTTTGCCATGGTCGGTGCGGATGCAGGTAATCGAGCTCATGAAATGGACAGCAAAACCAATGGTGACCTTAACTCAACCCCTCGATCACACCCAGTCTGGTACAATGTAACCCTGGTGGGTTCAGGCAGCACAACTGCCACTGCTGATAATGACCAAATGCTCAG
>JAYEKW010000086.1:0-5074 GCA_034716895.1 Candidatus Neomarinimicrobiota bacterium | reverse complement strand
TCTATATCTATCAAATACAAACGGCACAGGAAGTTCTCACCGGGAAAATGATGCTACTCAAATAAGGTTCTCCTTCACACACAGAGGTTGTACCCTCACACACAGGGGGGCTGCTGAAAAGCGGCCCCCGTTTTTTTATTATCTACAGAAGTTTCTCTAAAATAGTTGTAATTGACTGAGTATGAGGTGAATACAACTAAAGTGACCTATGGAGTTTGCGCAATACACTGTTACCATTAGAGTTACTAGTAACTATTGACAAAATTCAGTTGAAGGTTGTAGCGTTTTGTAATGACCCCATGCTTTAGCTTGGGGAGTTAACAGATCACTAGAAACTCAGGGCTTTAGCCCAACTGTGTAGCTGGTTGTCTTGGGCTAAAGCCCTTTTGGAGGTGAGTCCCAGATCCCCACGCTAAAAAGGCTGTGTGAAAACTTCATTGCGCCGGAATAATTACTTTCTAACATTATCTTTAGTTATCTACGTATAGTACTGTTGCTATTGATACTTACCCCAGGCTTCAGCCTGGGGATTATAAAAATATTAAAAAGGAGGGCTTTAGCCCAACAATACTGGGCTAAAGCCCAAGGATACAGTAGGTTATCATACCCCCAAGCTAAAGCATGGGGTAAGAGTTGTCCCTATTCTCACACAGCCTCTAAAGCGTGGGGTAAATGATACGTTATTGTTATTCATGTAATTGCACAAACAACAGAGATCACATTGTATCATATATTATTGTTTCTTAATACTTTATAAACGTGATCGAAAAAGTAGTGCCCTCTCCGAGAGTACTTTTTACCTGGATCTCTGCATCATGGATGCGAACAATGTGCTTTACAATGGATAAGCCCAATCCAGTTCCTCCAACCTCTCTACTGCGCCCTTTGTCGATCCGGTAAAATCTTTCGAAGATTCGTGGGAGATGTTCCTTCTCGATCCCTGGTCCTGAGTCTATCACGTCCAGGATAACCTTCTTTTTACTATTCTGGCAGCGGATCAACACTTCTGAATGATTCCCAGAATACTTCAGAGCATTATCGATCAGGTTGCCGATGGCTAAGGTAACTAACTTTGGATTGACCAGAATTTGAATACCCCCAGCGATCTCCTGCTTAAACGCAATCTCCTTTAAATCGGCTGTACTCTGATAGTCAGACAGTATCGATTCTATCAAGTCACCAACAAATACATTCTCAAGGTATTGTTTTTCATTCCTTGGTGAGATTTCTTCGATTCTTGATAATTCTAACAGATCATCCACAATCTGACCCAACCGATTACTGTGCTTTGAGATAATCTCCAGAAAATGCCTAGCATCTTTTGGATCACGCATGGCACCACCCTGTAAAGTTTCTACATATCCCAGTATGGATGTAATCGGCGTTTTCAGTTCATGGGAAACATTTGCTACAAATTCTCGCCTGACTCCCTCCAGTTTTTGAAGTTGGGTAAGATCGGTAAATACAATGACGACTCCACCGTTGGCACCCTTTTTCGATGGCATTCTGGTCCCGATGACGTTCAGTATCCGTTCCTCTGGCTCATATAGGGTAATGCGACAGTCTTGACCATGCTTATGTTTCGATACCCTAAGCACAAATTCGTTAAGTGCCACATGCCGAATGACCTCGTGGATCGGTCGATATTTTACTTGTTTCAACTTTAATCCAAACATGACAGCAGCTGCTCGATTTATTGAGAGGATCATTCCTTTGGAATCGAGAGCAATAACGCCCTCGTTCATACTGGAAAGGATGGCGATCTGCTCATTCTTTTGTTGAGTAATCAGTCTGATCCGATCAAAAATCTGTTCTGCCATTTCGTTTAGAGATCTGGCAAGACTCCCCAACTCATATATGTCTGACTCAGGAACTTTTATCTTTAGTTTTCCTCGAGCAAATCGCTTTGCGCCAGCTTCCATTACTTGAATGGGTCGCGTGATCACTCGGGAAACATACCAATTTACAGCAGCCATCAATATGACAACGATGGCACCGATTATACTTAGCCGCAGTTTTATAGAATGTAAAGCTTCGTGTAATGCCTCTGTCGGAACTGATATTCTCACAACAATTGGAGGTTTTAAATCTCTGATCACTCGCGCGAAGTAGAGGTGCTCCTGCTCTAGGGTAAAGCTCCACCTACGATTAACACCAACACCCTCCTTCAACGCAAGTATGATTTCAGGCCGGTCATTATGTAGATTCATGTGTAAGGGATCTCCTTCAGAATCTGCAAGAACCTTACCCAGATGATCAATTAACGTAATTCTTGTTTTTGTTTCATGGCCAATACGGGTCACTAGATATTGCAAATCTACCAGAATTATCCCTTCTGGATCATGTAATATTTCAGAAACAAGAATAGATCGAACACGGAGATCATCAATTTTTTGATCAAAATAGAACTGTTCGACAAGATTAGAAGCAAACAGCACAATCAGAAATATCGCCCCTACCGCCAGTGAAATATACAGGAAAAACAGGCGATAGATCAGTTTTTGTTTTTTCACATCTTTCTCAAGTTATGGATGCTCTTAGATCGGGTCAAATTTGGAATAATATAGCAGGCTGCTGAGATGAGACAAACAGGACTTCCCTAACCAGCACTAATTCTAAATCGCGGTTCAATTGGTATTACATCACAAAAAGTAATTCTATACTTCTTTTTCTGGCTCTACAAAACGGTAGCCAACACCGCGAACCGTTTTAATTGTGTCACCGACCGGCCCCATTTTCTTACGCAAACCTACAATTTGAAAGTCAACAGACCGTTCCGTCACGGGGTAGTTATCCCCCTTCACCGCTTCAATGATTTGAGCACGGGTGAAGACCCAGTTCGGGTTGGATACTAAGAAATAGAGTATTCTAAATTCAGAGTTAGTGAGAGTGATTGGAACACCTGCTATTAAAACCTCATGACGCCCTTTGTGGATATAGAGGTTCTGATATTCCAGAACTCCCTCATTGCTTTTTGAGCCAGTAGTTTTACGAATATTAGCCCTTACTCGGGCAGTCAGAATGTCTGGACTAAACGGCTTTGTGATATAATCATCAGCACCGATCTCAAGACCACGAACAATATCCGCCTCTTCTCCCTTTGCTGATAACATGATGATACAAATACCATCAGTTCTCGCATCATTCTTCAGAATACGACAGACATCAAGACCATCTATTCCAGGGAGCATGAGATCCAGTACAACAAGGGTTGGGTTTTCCTCACGGGCTAGTGTAAGCGCTTCTTCTCCAGTTCCAGTCCCCAGGGTTTCAAAGCCAGCTTTGGTCAGATTATATCGAACGAGCTCACGAATATCTTCTTCGTCATCCACCACAAGAACTGTATTATTTTTCGAATTTGTCATGGCAAAATTTAATCACCAATGTTAGCATTCAGTTAGGATTCTATTGATTTTGAATTTTTTCGATAGTCTCGATCAACATCCCAGAGGCTTGTTTCACCTGTTCCTCATCGCAAAAGCGCCCCAATGATATCCTCAAAGTACCGAGCTGATATGGCAGGGGCACTCCCATTGCTTCCAAAACACCAGACCCCTGGCCGTCCGAGCTATGACAAGCTGCTCCTGAAGAAACCATTATCTGATCTAATTCTGCTATAATATCTAAAGCTGAGATGCCCGCGAAACTAATACTCAAGGTGTTTGGTAAACGGGGTGCTTCCAAGGCATTTACACGCATTTCTGGAAAGGCTTGCTTCAAGCTTGCCTGCAACCGATCGCGTAAATAACCCATGCTTTGCATTTCTTCACTCAAACCCTGCTCAGCTAACTCTGCAGCTTTACCAAGACCAACAATCTGAGCCACATTCTCAGTTCCTGCTCGCATACCCCGCTCGTGGTCAGCACCATGGATCAGTGGCTCCAGACTGATTCCGCTCTTGACATATAAGACCCCGACTCCTTTAGGAGCATAGAGTTTATGCCCGGCAATCGTCAGAAGATCACAGCCTAAGTCGTTGACATTAACAGGAATTTTAGATACTGACTGTGCCGCATCTGTGTGAAATACTGCCCCAACTCCGTGGGCGATCCTCACCAATTCCTCAATTGGTTGAATACTACCGACCTCATTATTGGCATGCATCACTGAAACCAGAATTGTCTTGCTCGTAATGATCTCTTCCAAATCTTCAGAATTCACAACCCCCTGGCTATTAACTGGCAAATAAGAAATCCGAAAACCCTGGGTTTTAAGATAGTTGACCACCTGAGTGACGGCAGGGTGTTCTATGGCTGATATGACAATGTGTTCACCCCGATTAAGATGCTTTGCTGCAATACCTTTGAGAGCCATGTTATTTGATTCGGATCCCCCAGACGTAAAGATGATCTCTTCCGGAAGACATCCCAACAAGCCAGCTACTTGATTACGAGCAATTTCAACAGCCGCATGAGTTTCACGACCGAGCGCGTGATTGCTAGATGGATTTCCAAATTCGGTTAGCAGGTACGGTTCCATTGCTGCGAGGACCTGAGGATCAGTTGGTGTTGTTGCATTATAATCCAGATAAATATCGCCATTTGCTAACTGCATGATTCGCTCCTTTTTGGCTGAGCTGAATAAACGTCTGATAATAAGCCATAGAAGGGACAAATTCAGAAAAAAAGCTCCTTCTTAACCTTCTGGCAAAGTCGCAATCTAAATACACAGAATTTTGAAAATAATAGAAAGGATGTGAATCATGAAATTACAAAGAACAATACTGTTGACTCTAACCTTGGCGCTTGCCTTGCCAAGCTTTGCCCAACCACCTCGTGGAATACGAGGAAATGGAGATGGACAACAGTTCATGCGCACAGAGTTAAATCTCACTGCAGAACAAGAGCAACAAATGCAGGAACTCCGATTCAAGAAAGAAGCCCAGGCCATTGACCTGCGAGCTGAATTACAATTGGAACGTCTGAAGTTGCGCAAGCTACGTCAAACTGATGACCCCAATAAAAAGAAATTATATGCTCAGGTTGACAAGATCGGTGCCATTGAGGTCAAACTGGACAAAGCCAGGATTGATCATATGTTGAAAGTCAAAAAGGTATTAACCGCTGACCAATTT
>JAYEKW010000085.1 GCA_034716895.1 Candidatus Neomarinimicrobiota bacterium | reverse complement strand
TTCCGTGACTCAGTTCATGAATCTCACTGGCAATGATCTGATTAAAGACCAAACCTCATTCTCCATGTATGTGGATGGATTTGACTGGGTCGGCACGCTGGATACAATCAGGAATGAAAGTATGTACCAGCTAAAAATTGCTGAATCAGATACACTCATGTTTGTCGGATATGAAGTTGATCCTGAACTGGATACAATCGCTGTATCAAGCGGTTGGAACTGGATCGGTTATTTACCTCAAGTCAGCTATCCAGTTGATTATGCCCTGGAAACGCTACCTGCTACCACAGGTGACTTGATCAAAAGTCAGTTTGCTTATGCACAGTATGTGGAGGGGATTGGATGGTTGGGTAATTTAACTTATCTGGATCCTCAGTTAGGCTATCTATTGAGTTCTCTCAATGAAGGAGAATTGATCTATCCATTCATGGATCAACCCCTGGCAAAAGCTGTCGATCAGGCTGATTTTACAACTCAACTCCTTGATGGAACACCTGATTGGGTCGTCCGTGCACAGGACTATGAGTTCTCGATGAATATCACCGGTCTGTTGTTCACGCATGATTCAGTTTCCACAGATGCTTTCGATATGATCGGCGCATTTGTAGGTGATGAGTGTCGTGGTGTGGCCCAACCCGTCTTCATCGAGGCTTTAGATCAACACATGGTCTTCATGACGGTTTATGGCAGCGCTGATGAAAATGACCCAGTCATTTTTAGGGCATACGATGCTGATTCAGATGAAGAACTCTATATAGAAGAGTCTTTAGTGTTTGTTCCCAACGATATCATCGGTAATGTAGATGAACCCTTTATCTGGGGTGCTCGTTATCTGGGCATTGGTGATGCCGGATACATCCCTGATACTTATAGCTTAAGTCAGAACTATCCCAATCCCTTTAACCCTGTAACAACCATGGGTTTTGGATTACCAGAGGATGGACATGTCAGTATCCGCATTTACAATCTGCTGGGTCAGGAAATACGCACCCTGATAGATCAGGATATGACAGCCGGCTATCGTTTTGTAGAATGGAATAGCCTGGATGATGCCGGCCGACCCATGACCTCAGGCATCTACCTGGTGGTCATGCAAAGCGGCAGCTTCCGTGAAGTGAAGAAGATGTTGATGTTGAAATAGATATTCGCTCACCTCAATACGATCCTGACAAAAGCGTCAGGATCACTCGGTGAGCGAATATCAGTCCCTTGTGTTTTAGAGGTCCCCGAGTGGTTCCTGAGTTTACCGAAGGATGATTCTGGTGCTTTTGCCTCAACCATTAAGGGAAAGGTCCCTGAGTGATTCTGGTGCTTTTGCCAGAATCGTACCGAGGGGCCGGTTTAAAAGAGAAGAATAAAGATAAATATTATCACATATAAGACTTTACAAAGAATGCGCTTTAATTAATATTACAAGGTCCCAAAAGTATTAGGATAATGCGTCAGAAATATCATGCTCAAGTGAATAGTTTTAAACGTATTAGCAATCAACAATTCGAAGAATTTATCATAGGGGAAAATACGAGTGAATAGAAGAGCTTTAATTCTGATACTCATCCTCCAGCTTGTCCTGGTTGGCCAGGTCTTTACACGTGAAATTCCTACTTGGGATGTAATCCCTGCTGACTATCAAAATTCAGCGAACATGACTGCTATTCTCCATATTGATCATGTGCCCACTACGGACCCCAATGATATTCTAGGCGCTTTCGTTGGTGAAGAATGTCGTGGTGTAGTTTCCCCTGTAACCATGGGGGAGCAGCAACTCTTTTTTCTCACGATGTATTCTAATCAGAACACTGAAGTACTCACACTTAAAACTTATATTGCTGTCCTGGATACCGTTATTACTGTTAACGAATCAATTGACTTTATTCCTGGCGCTGAATACGGAACTCCCACTGAACCGTATGGATTAAATGCAATCGTGTTTTTTGATCACGCCCCGATTGTAACAGGTATCTCTGATCAAGTCATTGAAATAGGTGGTTTATTCACCAGCTTTGACCTTGATAATCATTTGACTGAGCTAGATGACGATATGGTCACCTGGAGCAGTACAAACAGTCCAAATCTTTCAGTTTCCCTCGATATAGACAATGTCGTAACTATTGCAGCAATCGACAACGAATGGATCGGGACTGATTCACTCTTCTTTACGGCTACTGACCAGACAGATTCTGCGTATGCTGGTCAGGATACAGCCCTGTTTACCATACTACCCATGGATCATCCCCCTGAGATTTCTGCTATTCCAGCTCAAACCATTGGCAATGGTGGTTCATTCGCAACGATTGATCTGGCTGACTATCTCATTGAACAAGATGGCGATTCCATTGGCTGGTCCCTGGCCTTTTTGGCATCTGGAGCGACAGATCCAGTGCCTGTCTGGAGTCTCGAACCTGCTGACTACAACAGAACCATGAGCCTCACAGCAATGGTAAGCAGCCGTGGAGCAGAAGTACTCACAGAACATTACCAACTCGCTGCGTTTGTCGATGATGAATGTCGCGGTGTTGTTAACCCAGTGTTAGCCCTGGGTGAGTTGACCTTCTTTTTAACCATTTATGCCAATAGCGATGGCGAAACCCTTGATCTAAGACTCTATGATGCGAGCAGTCAACTTGACCTACCCATTCTGGAACAAATTCAGTTTCAAACCGGTACAGCAATCGGCAGCCCCGAAGTGCCGGTTGAACTGCAAGCTGGATACATCATTTCTCATATCAATTCAAACAATCAAGCATCTTTAACTGTGGTAGACCCCACTTGGACCGGTACAGAAACGATTCAATTCTTTGCTCAGGATATAGGCACACTCAATTCCTATAGCGATTCAGCGAGTACCAGCTTTACCATTCTTCCAGATCATACGCCTCTGGTCTCTGGTATTAGTGATCAGACTGTTGAGCTGGGGCAATCCTTCACCATTTTTGATCTTGATCATTTTCTCCTTGAATTGGATGGGGATGAAGTCATTTGGTCTATTTCCGGTGATGAGAATCTTTTTGTAGATTTTGACTTTCAGTTTTTGGTCAGCGTAACACCACTTGATGAAGAGTGGACCGGAAGTGAAACAGTTATTTTTACTGTGACTGATGACAATGACAATCAATTCAGTAGTTCAGATACAGTAGTTTTTACGATTTTACCTATCGATCATGCACCAGTTGTGAGTGATATCCCCAATCAGCTGATTGGGAATGGTGGTGATTTCTCAGATATCATTTTAAATGATTATCTAACTGAAGTAGATGGACATTCAATCCAGTGGTCCTATGGTTTTGATACCCCCCTTGAAACAGACCCAATACCAAGCTGGTATGTTAATGCTGCTGACTATGAATCAGATATGACCCTTACGGCAAGTGTAAGCAGTCGTGGACTTGACCTGGTTCATAATAACTATTCATTAGCTGCTTTTGTCGGTGAAGAATGTCGTGGGTTTGTTACGCCAGTTGCTTTTGGTGAGGAGTGGTTATTTTTCCTGACCATTTATGCCAATGGGAGTGGGGAAGGGCTTAACTTCCGACTTTATGATGGAGCGATAGCTCTGGATATGCCCATATTGGAAACAATTTTCTTTGAGCCTGCCACATCAGTCGGAGCCCCTGAAACACCCTACTCAATGACTGCTGGATTCATCCAGTTAAACATCAATGCCAGTGATGAAGTTGAAATATCTGCTCTGGATCCCATCTGGTCCGGAACTGAGAATGTTTGGTTTACTGCCCGGGATATGGGGACTGAGAACCAGTTTGCCGATTCTACTTTGGTTTCATTTACCATTTTAGAGGATCATACACCCCTGGTGAGTAGCATACCTGATCAGTTGATTGAACTCGGTAGCAGTTTTGCCAGCTTCGATCTGAATGACCACTTGACAGAACTTGATGGCGATGACCTGGTGTGGTCAATTGAAGGAGAAACAAATCTATCAGCTCTGATTAATCCTGATCTGACAGTAACTGTTTCAGTCGTTGATGACCAGTGGGTGGGGAATGAGACCCTTACCTTTATCGTAACTGATGTCACCGCAAATGAGCTCTTCTCCAGTGATTCAGCAATATTTACAGTCATTCCTGTAGATCATGCTCCAGAGATTTCCATGATTCCCAACGATACCATTGGTATTGGTGGTGAGTTCCTGTCCCTGGATTTATCCCAATTCCTTTTAGAGCAGGACGGGGATCAAATTGCCTGGTCATATTCATACGCAACCGCGTTGGAACCAATTGGGAGCCCTGACTGGGTCGTGAATCCTGCAGATTTTGAACATAATATGTCCTTAACTGCCATGCTTACCCTGCGCAGTGTACCTTCTGTTTCATCCCAGAATATTCTGGCTGTCTTTTCAGGAGATGATTGCCATGGTCTGGCTGAACCAGTTGTTGTTGGTGAAAATTCACTATACTTCCTGACCATCTATGGAAACACAAATGATGAGGAACTTGAACTCAGAATTTATGATGCTGACCGCCAGGATACCTTGATCATCCATGAGAATTACACGTTTATGAGCAATGCAGTTATTGGGTCACCGGATGACCCTGAATTGCTCACAGCCCAAAATCTAAATTTAGAATTTTTAACAGAATCGATCCTGTTGCCTTCCCATGCCTATCCTGAATGGACCGGCACAGAAGTCATTAAAATCTTTGCCCGAGATGTGAACACGCCGAATGAATATCTGGATTCAACCCAGGTCTATTTCACGGTCTTACCCCAAACATCTCCAAGCTTTCTGACTATTTCTGATCAAGAAATTGATGAGGGGGGAAACTTCACCATAATCTCATTAGATGACTATCTGCAATTCCCTGAACCAGAGGAGGTTAACTGGTATGTGTCAAGTGATGAAAGTCTTCAGCCTACCATCAATGAAGCCCATCAGTTAAGTGTCCTTATCCCAGATGAGAATTGGTTTGGATCTGAAACTCTCAATCTTGAAGTACAGCGGATTGACAACTCAGCCTTGAATGCTTTTCAGAATATTCAATTTAGTGTGCTTCCCGTCAATGATGCCCCGCAGGCCCTTACGCAAACCCTGAGTCTTGATGAAGATAGTAGTTTGGAGATCACTTTTTCAGGTTTTGATATAGAGCTTGATGAGCTGACTTTTACCCTCACCCAGGCTCCTGAGAATGGTACATTTATAGATCTATTATATCAACCTATTCTCAACTTCAATGGACTCGATTCCCTGAAATATGTAGCCTTTGATGGAGAACTCTACTCCGATACAGCAACAGTTCACCTCCAGATTATGCCCCTCAATGATTTGCCTGAATTTGTCAGCACCCCTGAGTTGACAGTACTGGAGGATGCCACTTATCAGTATCAAATAAGCGCCACGGATGTTGAGGGTGATTCTCTGGTATTTGAGGCTGTAGATTTGCCGGAATGGCTCAGTTTTGACGGGTTGAACCAACTTAGTGGTACACCGGCCAATGACCATGTTGGACTCCACCAGGTTCGGATTACCTTGGCAGATACGACTGAAATAGATTCGCTGATCTGGCAGGAATTCAGTATCGATGTGCTTAATACCAATGACCGGCCGAATTTCACCAGCTTGAATCTGGACACTGCCATTCAGGATATTCCTTTTATTTTTGAGTTAACTGCAAGCGATGTAGATGCAAATGATAGTTTAAGCTATCAAGTCGCTGAATTGCCGGATTGGTTAAGCTTTGATTCGATCCACACCCTATCCGGAACCCCGCTCAATGAAAATGTTGGTGAATATCATATCGTCGCAATTGTTTCAGATCTCGGACTGGCAAGGGATACACTGGAATTGGACCTCATTGTGGAGAATGTGAATGACCTTCCTGTTTTCACAAGTACACCCCAGTTAACGGTCCAGCAGGATGTGCTTTACCAGTATCACATGACTGCCCTTGATATTGATGGTGATTCAGTGCTGTTCAATACCACCATACTGCCGGACTGGCTCAGTTTTGATGGGCTGGACCTGTTGTTTGGTACCCCCGGTGATTCTGATGTGGGGCACCATCAGGTACAAACCACAGTTGCAGATCCTTTGAGCCTGAATTCGCCTGTTGTTCAAGACTTTAGTATTGCGGTGGGAGACGTCAACGATGCGCCCCACTTTACCAGTCCAGCATTGGCAACAGCCCACCAGGACCTCCTGTTCGAATACATTGTTACTGCTGTTGACCTCGATGGAGACAGCTTGACCTATGTGGTCGGTGAATTGCCTGATTGGTTGAGTCTGGGTTCAACCAACATGCTTAGTGGCACCCCTGAAAATGCTCATGTAGGCGAATATTCAATTCCATTGTTCGTGTTTGACCCGGAATCAGCCTCTGATACTCTCAATTTACAGGTGACGGTCCAAAATGTAAATGATGCCCCGGTTTTTACCAGCAGCGCCCAGGATACAGCTCAACAGGGAGTCCTGTTTACCTATGACTTAATGGCCATCGATATTGATGGCGATAGCTTGAGCTATTTTGTAAATGATAACCCAAATTGGCTGACTCTCTCATCATCAATGGCCATCCTGAGTGGAACACCCGAAAATGCTGATGTGGGGGAGCTGAGTATCCAGCTTATCGTTTCTGATATTCATCAGGCCGCTGATACCCTGGACCTTGGGCTTGTTATCCAAAATGTTAATGATGCTCCCATTGCCCTGGCAGGTGATGACCTGGAATACCTGTCAGGCTCTACCATTAACATAGATGGTGGTGGTTCTTATGATATTGATGGTGATTCCCTATCATACGAATGGCTGGTACCCCAGGAACTCATTTTCCAACAGTCCACTACTGCCATTGCGACAATACTGCTCCCTCAGGTCACTCTGGCAACCGACTATTTAATATCGTTGAGGGTCTTTGATGGTGAACTATTCTCGGAATGGGATACGCTTAGTGTCAGAGTAAATGTTATTGCAGAGGTAGTTTCCACAGATTTTGGCAATACGCCACAGAGCGTTGGGGAGTCCATTGCCCTGGAGATCACCTTTCCTGAGTACTACATCCCTGTCTCTGCCATGCTCTTCTATCAGAGCGGGGGTAGCAGTCAAATGGACTCTGTACCAATGCACAATATTACACGGTCCCAGGTTTGGGCAGCAGAGATCCCAGCTGTTTCCGTCGCTGAAACGGGCTTGAGCTATCATGCTGAAGCTGTTGATATTCAGGGAAATAGTGTAATTATTGATACCCGATCAATCCCCGTAAAATTTGATGCCGGCAGTCTGAGCATGACCACTACAACCTCACCTGCTTATCCCCAGGGAATCCTCCCAGGCAAATGGAGACTTGTATCGATTCCTTCCAGGCAGGATGAAACCGATCTGGTCCAGGTTCTGGAAGAACCGCTGGGTGAAAGTCATGGCGAACAAAGTTGGCGGCTGTATGATTGGGATGGTGAGCACTGGCAGACACCGGATACCATTGAACTGGGACAGGGATACTGGTTTCAGCATCGTTTGACTGATCCGGTCGATCTGGTTCTCGGTTCTGGAAGCTCCATTGATTTGACTGGGGTAGAGCTTGAAATGGAGCCTGGTTGGAATTTGTTTAGCTCACCTTATAATTTTCCCATCACTTGTAACATTGATTCAAACCGCTTTAGCGGACCCTATGCTTATGGAAATCATGATGGAGAAGGGTGGCTGGTTCAATCTGATACCTTGAAACCCTGGGCAGCCTATGCTCTCTTTAATTGGGCTGATACCGTGGAGTTTCTCCACTTAAATCCTCACCGGGATCAGGAGAATTTGCCAAAATCTAATGGACCTCCAGATAGTTGGCGACTACACATAAGTGCCACCAATGGGGTTCTCTCTGATCTGGATAATCTGATCGGCCAAAGTCTGGGAGCATCTGCTCAACGAGATAAATATGATCAAGTTGAGCCACCAGTATGGGATGATTATCTCAGGGTTAGCATACTCAATAATAAGATCCATTCAAACTTGAATCACTTCGCGGCTGACATTAGACCTGCCAGTGAGACAATTGAGCAATGGTCTATGCAACTGGCTGTAGGGCAGGACCTTCGGGATGTAAAGATAGACTTGATCCTGGATGGTCAACTGCCAACAGGACATGTAATTGTTGGGTTGGATACCCGGCAGCGGAAATGGTTTGAGATTAACTCGGATCTGGATCTGGAACCGGTGCATGTTTCAGCAAACTATCCCATCATCTATGAGTTGCTCAGTGGACCATCTGACCAGGTATTTGAACAAATTGAGAAGTTGTTGAGCTTCATTCCTGAACGCAATGATCTGGCTGCTAATTATCCCAATCCCTTCAATGGCACGACTCAGATCGGGTTCAGTCTGAGGGAACCGGCCAGAGTGATGCTTGATATCTATGATATCAGGGGGCGCCTGGTACACTCGCTGATTGATGAAACACGGGATATGGGGACCTACACTGCCACCTGGTCAGGTTTGAACGACCAGGGGAAATCACTTAGTTCTGGCATATATTTTTATCGGATCATGTTGGATCCGGTGGGGAATGGTCAACGATTTCAGGCAACTAGAAAGTTGGTATTAGTCCGATGAGAATATTTGTTTGTATACTTCTATATCTGACAGTTTCATGGGCTCAGGATCTCACAACCAGCAATATAGTTTCCCTTTCTGATTCTACCACCACGGACCTGGTTAATCTGGATTCAGTGCTGTTTAGTGAAAATATCGAGGAAACATTTGCAGTAATGTCCATTGTTAGGGGAACAAGTCCGGTTATCCCTTCCATAAACATCGATTCGATCCTTACTGCTGAGATCACTAAATATGACCTCGTTTCACTAATTCAAGATCCAATTGAGCAGGCCTTGATCTTTGAAAATGATAGCCTGTGTCTTACCGATAGCTGCTTTATGCTTTATGCAACTGATCTTGAGGTGACTGATTTACTTATCTGGGAACTGACCGATACTCCAACCGATAGACAATTAGCACTATCTGTTTACAGTTTACAAACCCCTGAGACCGCAAGGACTACCACATTCGCCCTTGCAGATCAAAAACTGCAGGCTGAACAGGAAGTACGGAAAGCAGTTTGGTCTATTTTTGACCAGACAGCACCTCCAGGTTTGTTTGAAGATCAGGAGTTGAAAAAATGGCAGCTCTGGATCAAAGAGTCGGAAATTCGACTTTTTCTCAGCAGTGTAGGTGTTATGACCATTATTACCTGGATCGCCTTGCAGTCCCAGGACGAAGACCCTGTACCAGAGGGGATAGGTCAACCACCAGCCTGGCCTGCAAATTAGTCTGGTGGGGAAGGCTGGATCGAACATAAACTGAGCAAGTCGCCCCGATCTCAAGAGCAATATAAAATGTATAAGCAGTTTCCGATTAACTTAGCTCTGCGCAATTCTGCGTAATCTGCGGATAAAAAAATAAAGTAAACCATCAAAACCGCCGACTCGCACCTAAACTAACCCGATAGAACAACTCCCCATCTTCCTGCTCAAAACGAGTCCTCAACCTGAGCCGGTTCAACCAGGCCACCTTTGCTGAAAGTGAAATTTCCGGTAAATGACGCGTTCTGTAGTCAGTTTCACCTAAGATCCGATAAAGAAACAGCTCATCATACAGCCAGGGCAACAACCGCTTACCAAATGAAGCGTAAATACGACCCCCCTCACTCAGGTAGGACATTTTGGTAAAACTGAAGGATGGTATAAATTCTCAAATGGGAGATGGTAAAAAGAACAGGGAGTGCATGCATCTGATCAATAATTTGCTTTGCCATAAATTCGCATAATGACATGACATTTCTCCCCCTCGGGGGAGATGCCCGCAGGGCAATGGGGGGACTCTTGCATGGCAAACATCCCAACCTCCGACAACCTCAGTCTCCTGGGAGTGGGCAAAACATTACTCCCCCAGAAGGGAAACAAAACATTGCCAGCTTGGAGTCGCAATTGGTATAATTACTAAAATCTACACCGGTTCATATGGAAATTCAAGATGGTAGCGCGTACCACTATTGGACTCAACCTGAACCGTACCACCAAGTTGATCCTCGATCAACATGTGGATCATGCGAACTCCCAGACTCTTTGCTGTTTTGAAATCAAATTCTGGTGGCAGGCCTTTCCCATTATCAGATACATCAATGGATATCCGGTTGTCTGAAACACGATTGAGATGAATTGTTTGGGTCATTTGTTGGTCTGGCCTAATAGCATATTTGAAGGAATTCGTGATGATCTCATTCAAAACCAAACCAACTGGGATGGCCATCTCTAAATTTAATTCTACTGCATCACATTCTATATCAAGGTTCACGCTTTGAACATCGCTCTGAAATGAACGCTGAATACCGTGTGTCAGTTTTTTGATATATTCTCCAAAATCGATTGATGCCAGAGATTCGCTTTGATAAAGCGAATCATGGACAATGAACATTGAACTGATCCGTCTGCGTAAGGTCTCCAATACTTCTGTAATACTTTCTGTCTCAAGTGAGTTCTGTTGTAAGTTCATGAGCGACATGATCACAGCCAGATTATTTTTGGTACGGTGATGAACTTCCTGGAGCAGAATCTCTCGCTCCTTTAAGGCTCGGGCAGTATTTTGCTCGACAATTGTCCGTTCCTTTACTTCACGTGCCAGGAGCAGGTTTTTGTTGGAAAGTTCCCTGGTTCGTTTTTCAACTGTCTGTTCCAATGAGGTGTTTACTGCCAGAATTTCAGTTCGTTTTTCTTCAGCCATCTTCTCAAATAAATAAGCGAAAAGACCAACCAGGCTATAAGCCAACAGAAATCTAAGTTCAAAGATGAGGTTATAATCGCCAAAAAATGATTCTTTGGCTCCCAATAGGGTTGTAGCTAATACTGGAATGCCCATGAGCGCAGTTGCCAGGCCTCCCCGACGAGACCCCATGAGGAATGTTGCCACACCGGGATAGATATAAAACCACGCATATATAGTGTTATCGCTTAGATAAAGACTGATAATTATAATGGAGAAGACCGCGAGCCCGAAGGAAATTCCAAAGTAGTAATTTTTATAACGCTCTAGTAAATATAAGTTTAAGGTTAATAATGCTGCACCGGTGAGGGCTGTTGAACCAAGCGCAATATGATTATTGATGAGGTGTGTAACTCCAAATGAAAAGGTCATCAATATGCCGAAGAGTGACAAGGTTACCAGAAGACTGATTCGCCTGATAACTTCTCGATCTTCATCGAGATTCACAAATAATCCATAGTATTTGGCAATGATTTTGAATTTTCTGGAATCACTCATCAATAAAATTCCTTTTTCAGACCAGCTAGAGCAATTCGGAAGTGACTATGCATATTGCCAGCAATATAGATGTGGTAAGGATGCATTGATAGAAGTAGTGAGAGCAGATAAATTCTATTACAGCCATTTTGTTCATGCCATCAATACTCGAAAACAGAATATTGCGACTAACATCCGCTGGGGTAATAGCTTGTAGTTTCAGGTAAGTGCAGCCACAAATAAACAGAAGTTTCATTCGCTTGTTGGAATATCTTGGGCAACGTTTAGCATTTATTAGAAAAAGGAGTGGAATCATGTCACCAATATGGACAATTGAGTCAAGGGTTAAACCGTTTTTAACTTTCATACGCATCAATGTTTTTATAGTCATTATCACATTCACTTCTTGCAGTTATCAGAATATCCGGCCGAATCCAGCTGAGATCGACCTTATGCAAACTGCTTTGCAGGGTCTGAGTGCCGATTACTCCAATCCTCGACTTGTAAATGGGAAACTTGTGGTAATAGTGTCAGAGATCGATACAATATTGGGTCGATCCCCGAACACTAACAATAGCACCGGGGACATTTCTGCCGATCAAACCCCTTTTCTGGGGATATGGAGTGCTGATATTGACAGTTACCCTACTCAAAAGCTTTTGACTGATAAAACAATCACGCCAGCACCGGATATGACCTTTACGGATAACCAATATGGAAATCGCGTGCTCTTTTGGGATGTTTTGAAGCAACTGGATCAGAACAATACACTCTCCATTTTTCGTGAGTTCAGCTATTTGACCTTTGATTATCGTCCGCAAACGGATCCTGAGGCTGAAAGACAGGCTTGGCACACCATTCCCAATCAGATCCTGGCTAAATATACCAGAGCAGAACCTTTCCTGGAACAGGATGAGGCACTAATAGATACTGTTTTCCATCTGCTCGAAAATATCTCCGACCCTGTGTCCCAGGCGAATGTACTCTATGATTGGGTTCAAAGCTCAATGACCTATATATATCCTCCTGAAGAACGGGGAGTGCAAAATGCATTTGCAACATTGCAGGGAGATTGCGGGCAATATTCGGCCCTGTTTATCACCATGGCCCGTATTGCTGGAATCCCTGCCCGTCAACAATCTGGCTTTAACTTTTACCCCGGTAATACAGGTGCTCATGTCTGGTCGGAGATCTATCTTCCGATTAAGGGCTGGGTCCCCGTGGATGCCACCCGGGAAGATGGTTTTCTGCATCTTGATAATCGCCGCTTGATCACTTCGGTTGGCCTCAATATTCCACTGGAGTTGGCACCGGACTGGGCAACTTTCACAAACTCGGAAGTAGAAAATGGTCGAACTGATTTCATGCAGATGTTCACCCTGGTGAGCAGAGGTGTATTAGCAAACTACCGCACCGAAAGAATTGTGATCAGATCAGTCGAATTGTAAATAATACAAATTTTACTTCAAAATGCGAGCTATTCGTCTTCACACTTTGCAATAAATTCGCATGATGGCATGACATTTCTCCCCCTCGGGGGAGATGCCCGCAGGGTAGCGGGGGGACTCTGGCATGGCAAAGATCCCAGCCTCCGACAACCTCAACCTCCAGTTTCACCAAGGACATTGAAGCCTTCAACTTGGGTCTGCCCCCACAAGCCGCTCAGTCGCAATTCCTCCCCACAATCGGTTATTCCACTGGTTTATAGAGGCTATGATAACCCTGAAAAAAAATCTTGCCCTAACTTCAATATATCTTTTGACATAACTAGGGTAAAAAATTATACTATGCGGCTTTGTCTCAGCAATTCAACCTGTTAAGGTTGAAGTGGAGAGGCAGTGAGTATGAATTGCTGGTTTCACGAGAGGATCTATGCTTATAAGTATGACCGGTTATGGCCGGGCTGAAGAAAAAATTGGTGATATCAACGTTGTGATTGAATTGCGTGCGGTCAATAGTCGCTTTTTGGAGTTTATCATGCGCTTACCCAGGGGCTATGAAGCAGTGGAGGACAGTACCAGGTCTCACTTGCAGTCTATCCTGAGTCGTGGACGAGTGACTGTAACCATGAATCTGGGTACTGATCAACCCAGTATCGGGAAGCCCTTTTTAAACGATGAACTACTCTTGAATTATCAACAAATTGCTCATAAAAGTACCCAATTGCTGGGTCGTGAATCCGAATCTCTGTCACTTGCAGAATTACTGCGTTTTCCTGATGTGATAACCTATCAGACCAGTACTGCAGATCAGGAGCAATTCAATGCAGCAATCATCGAAATTGTCAGACAAGCTGCTGATCAATTGCAAGCCATGCGCCTTCGGGAAGGTCAACTTCTGGAAGTCGCTATCTCTGAACAGTTGAATAAAGTGGAACAAATCAATACGGAGATTCAGTCAGCTGATCTGGGTCGCCTTGAACTGATTGCCGAGAAAACGCGTAAAAAGATCGCAGATTCTGGTGTTGTTGCTGATCATCAGATAGATGAGAAACGGATCGAGCAGGAAATAGTCCTGTGGAGCGATAAACTGGATATCACCGAGGAATTGACTCGTTTGGCTGCCCATGTACAACATTTCCGGGAATTGATGCACAATAATGGTGATGCCGGGAAACGTTTGAATTTTTTACTGCAGGAGATGAATCGTGAGGCCAATACCATTGGCAGTAAAGCGAATTCAACCCCTATTGGACATGCAGTTGTTGAATTGAAAAATGAGATCGAGCGTATCAGAGAACAGGTTCAGAATATCCAGTGATTGATAGCAATGCAAAATTGATCATAGTTGCCGGACCATCCGGCTCGGGAAAAGGGACCCTGGAGGATGCTGTTCTGGAGCATTTTCCGGATATCCAGTTTTCTGTCTCTGTGACAACCCGTCCCCGGAGAGATTATGAGATCGAGGGTAAACACTATTTCTTCATCTCAAAAGCAGAATTCCGACAACGCATTGAACAGGGCGAACTGGTTGAATGGCAAGAAGTCTATTCCAAAAATGGACATCTTTATGGCACACTGCGTTCTTATATCGAAGCTGTCATGGTCGAGGGCCGACATTTGCTCCTCGACCTTGATATCAAAGGGGGCTTGAATGTACAAAAGGCCTACCCGGGAAACAGTCTCTCAATTTTTATTAAACCACCATCCGTGGAAGTTTTGGCGCAACGCCTGGTCAAGCGCGGGACCGATAGCCCGGAGCAGATCAAGATTCGCCTGGACCGCATGCCTGAGGAAATGGAATTAGGAAAACAGTTTGACCATCAGATCGTAAATTCTGAGTTGGATAAGGCTGTTGATGTTTTTATAAATATAATAAATCAAGATGTGTATCATCAATAAAGGAGCAAATAAATGGCTTTAGAAACCGTCCCATTCAGAAAGATCGAAGAACATACCGAGGATATCTTCGAAGCAGTGACTGTCATTGCAAAACGTGCCAGACAGATCATGGGAGATCGTTATGTCATCGAGGAAGAACGTCGGCGTGAAGAAGAGAACCTTGATGAGATCAGCGGTGAAGATGAAATGGCACCCACCTACGAAGTTGAGGAAGAAATCGACAAGGAAACTTATGATGCAAATGTGAAACCCACAACCATGAGTCTGGGTGAATTTCTGTCAGGCGATCTAAAATGGGAAAAACAGGCCATGTTCGATGATGGCGAAACCTCTGATCAGGATGAGGCCTGATAACTAGCGTTTCTTATTAACCCGGTGGATATTTAACGAGCGGGAACGAACATTGAGGTTCGAAATGGGAGTTGGTTACACTATAAATACAATGGCTTCGAGAGCACTTCGGCAAGCTCAGCATAACACAATTCGATACACTCAGTATGGCACCTCCGGTAATATGGGAATTGTTCATACGAATAATGCCCGCCACATTAATAACGAAATAAATGGATCGCGCGAATTTTATGCTGTTTTTGAACCAGAAGTATTCTGAGATCGCTGACATGCCTCTCGATTATTTTGTTCCATTCGTTATGAGAAATGAAGACCTGGTTTAGATGAGTGATAAAAAACACAGGATCAGAACATTTGTTAAAGAGGAACTGGAGATTTTTGGCGGTCCTCTTTACATGCCTGAAAGCCAACAAAACTCAGAATTGGAGACGAAACCGGTGAATTCACCTGTAAATGATCTAATGGGCTTCAATGATGAGATCAAGGACTGTATGGCGTGTTCTTTGGGTGCTACTCGGAATAAATTTGTATTTGGTGCAGGCAACCCGAATGCCGATCTCATGTTCGTGGGTGAAGCACCAGGCGAACGCGAGGATATGGAAGGTATTCCCTTCGTTGGCCGGGCTGGCAAACTGTTGGATGATATCCTGAAGGCCATCGATCTCACTCGCGAAGATGTGTACATTGCCAATGTGCTTAAATGCCGTCCTCCCAACAACCGTGATCCCAAAAAAGATGAGATAGAGACCTGTGAGCCCTATCTGATCAAGCAGATCGAGTTGATCAAACCGAAACTACTGGTAGCCCTGGGAAGAATATCAGCCACGACCCTGTTGAGAAGCAAAGATTCCCTCACTTCAATGCGCGGGAAGGTGTTTGATTATCATGGCACTGATCTGGTGGTGACCTACCATCCCGCTGCTCTGTTGAGAAATCCTAACTGGAAACGACCTGCCTGGGAAGATTTTCAGAAGATTCGTGACATGTATCGTGGCAACACCGGAGAGCAATCATGAGTGAAACCAGTCAAAATTTAAGGTTGCCGCCCCATAATGAAGAGGCTGAACAGAGTATCATCGGTTCCATGATGCTTGATCACATGGCCCTATCCGCAGCCATGAAATTTTTGGAACCACGCAGCTTTTATCGACCGGCACATCAAAAAATATATAACGCCGTGCTTAATCTTGATGGTCGAGGTGAGCCGGTTGATCAGATCACCGTGGTAGATGAACTAAAGCGCAGTGGTGATCTACAGGCAGTAGGTGGTGCCTACTACATCACAGAATTAACCGAAAAAGTTCCCTCCACCGCCAATGCCGAATATTATGCTCGTCTGGTTATGGAGAGTTCCGCTCTGCGAGCCCTCATTCAACTATCAGCCGAGTTATCCACTGAAGCCTATGAAACCAGAGAACGAGTCGATGTCCTTTTGGAGAAAGCCGAAAGCAAGATCTTTGAGCTATCTGAAAAACGCTTTAGAATTGGTGATTTTGTGCCGATCCGGACAGCCCTTGATGAGGCATTTGTTCAAGCAGATAAATTTCATAACAATCCCGGCGGTATCAGAGGCGTGGCCACCGGCTTCGAAAAATTGGATGACGTCACCTCCGGGTTTCAGAATTCTGACCTCATTATCATTGCAGCTCGTCCATCAATGGGTAAAACAGCCCTCGCTCTGTCCATTGCCCGCAATGCATCAGTAAAATACGGCCACAAGATCGCTATTTTTTCACTGGAGATGTCAAACTACCAACTGGCCATGCGCTTGTTATGCAGTGAAGCAAAAGTAGATGCCCACTTGGTTCGAACTGGAAGACTACCCTCCAATCTTTGGCCCCGCTTAAGTACTGCTGCAGGGAATCTGGCTGAAGCCGAGATCTTTCTGGATGATTCAGCTTCCTTGAATATCACAGAGTTGAGAGCCAAAGCGCGTCGCTTAAAAGCTGAAAAAGATATCGACCTCATTATTGTTGACTATATGCAACTGCTCCAGGGTAGCGGTCGGGTAGAATCCCGCCAACAGGAGATCAGTCAGATCTCACGCTCCTTTAAAATGCTGGCCAAAGAACTCGATCTGCCCATCGTTGCTTTGTCGCAGCTTTCACGCGCAGTTGAGACCAGAGGGGGAGACAAACGGCCCATACTATCAGATCTGCGCGAATCCGGTTCCATTGAGCAAGATGCGGATGTGGTCATGTTTATCTATCGACCGGAAAAATACGGTGTACTGGATGATGACGGTAATACTCAGGAAGGTATTGCAGAATTGATCGTTGCCAAACAACGTAATGGTCCGACCGGAACCGTCAGGCTCAGCTTTATTGATAAATTTGCTTCTTTTGAGAATCTATCAGCTTACACCCCTGCCGCAACCCCTGGTGGAGGTAATCAAGACCAATTCTAATGGCTGCTACACTTCTAGATCGGTTTCTGAATACGGATAACGGAAAGTACCCTGCCGACTTTCAGAACATCATAGACTTGATGGGAGGTAACCAGTCTGTTGGTCCTACAGCAACAGAACTTGTCTGGAAGGCCTACACTTTTGGTAAAAAAGCCCATCAGGGACAACTGAGGAAATCCGGAGAACCGTATTTCACACATTGTATTGAAGTTGCCACCATTTTGGCTGAAATGAAATTGGACCCGGTCACTATCTCAGCGGCCTTGCTCCATGATGTGGTTGAAGATACTGGCTACACCTTTAAAGATGTTGAATCGGAATTTTCTACGGAGTTAGCCCAACTGGTAGATGGTGTTACAAAATTATCCGACATGAAGTTTCGCAGCGAAGAAGATAAACAGGCCATTAATTTTCGTAAAATGCTCCTTTCTGTTGCAGATGATATACGGGTTATTATCATCAAATTTGCAGACCGTCTTCACAATATGCGAACCCTGGAACATCTACCTGCCGTCAAGCAGCGTCGTATTGCCAGAGAGACCCGTGATATATATGCACCCCTGGCTCATCGCCTGGGGATGTATCGCGTTAAATCAGAAATGGAAGATCTTATTTTTAACGTCCTTGAGCCAAAAGCGTCCAAGGATTTGGAAAAACTGGTTCCCAAACGTCAGCTATTCTTTGAGAAATATGTTCAGAAGTTTTTAGAGCCAGTGGTCGAAGGTACTGAGGCAGCAGGCATCAAAGCCACCTATAAAAGTCGTTTTAAAACCCATTATTCGATATACAGAAAAATGCTGGATCAGAATCGTCCCTTTGAGGATGTCTTTGATATTTATGCTGTCCGGGTGGTAGTGGAACGCGTGGAAGAATGCTATAGCGTATTAGGTCTGGTTCACTCCTTCTATAAACCTATTCAGGAACGATTTAAAGATTTTATTGCTCAGCCCAAAGCCAACGGGTATCAGAGTATTCAAACCACCGTTGTCGGTCCGGACGGTTTACCGGTTGAAGTTCAGATCCGAACCCATGACATGGATCAAACAGCTGAAGAAGGCGTGGCTGCCCACTGGCAATACAAGGAACAAAATTCAAAATTAAGTCAGGAAGATATTGAACAACAAGTGACCTGGTTGCGAAACCTGGTGGATATTCTGCAAACTGAAGATAAAACCACCTCGCATCAGTTTATGGATCTATTGAAGATCGATCTGTACAAGGATGAGATCTTCGTCTATACGCCCAAGGGGGAGGTTCGCATGCTCCCATTGGGAGCAACCCCACTTGATTTTGCCTTTGATGTTCACTCGCAGGTCGGTCTGCATTGCATCGGCGCCAAAGTGAATGGCCGTATCAAGCCACTGAACAGTGAATTGGAGAGCGGTGATAAGATTGAGATCATCACCAGTGACTCTCAGAAACCCAATTCATCCTGGTTGAAGTTTGTGAAAACATCAAAAGCCAAGTCAAATATTCGTAAATGGATAAAAGGCCGGGAGTTTCAACAAAGCGTTCACCTGGGCAAAGAGATCCTGGAAAAGGAATTACGCAAGATCAAGCGGGCCAGGGACTGGAAACATTTAAAGGATCCTCACCTGCAACTGAAGTTTGAAACAGAAGAAAAAATGATCGCTGCAGTGGGCTCTGGTCATCGCACAATTTCCTCTATTCTGTCAAAATTCTTTCCAGAGGAATACATTTCACCCCGCCAGAAACCAACTGAAAGTCAGTTTGCTGAATCGTTTCTGAACCGGGCTCGTCGCAATACCAGAGGCGTTTCTATTCAGGGTATTGACAACATGATGATCAGTTTTGGCAAATGTTGTAATCCTATCCCGGGGGATCTCATTGTTGGCTTTATCACACGCGGACGCGGGATTACTGTTCATCAGAAAACCTGTGAAACCGTTGGTAGTAATTTGACAGAGAAGGAAAGGATCATCGATGTAGATTGGGCAGTAGCCAAATCTCAAAAATTCCTGGTACGATTGAAGATCCTGGCTCAGGAACGCAAACACCTCGTTCGGGATGTTACAGAAACTATTTCTGCTTATGATATAAATATTGACACACTCTCAATGAAGGTCGATGGCGATGTTGTCACCGGTCTGGTCATTATTGAGATTGAGGGTGTTAAACAATTAACACGATTAAAATCAAAACTATTGGCTTCTCCCGGCATTATCAGCGTCGAGCGAGAATAACGGCCATAGACAAGAAAGGATGAGTTATGCAAATTACTTACACGAAAAAGGATGTTGCCAAGAAGACAGCCGAAAAACTTGGTCAAAAAATATTCCAAACCGAAGAGATCGTGGATGGTGTTTTTACTGTTTTACGTGAAATGATGAGCGGTGATGACCCTTCGATCCGCATTGAAATTCGGAATTTTGGTGTCTTTGAAGTAAAACCGACCAAGGCGAAACCACGTGCCCGTAATCCTCGTACCAACGAAGAAATCTATGTACCGGCTCGAAGGAAGACTCATTTTAAACCCGGTAAATTGCTTAAAGAAGTTTTGAAACAGCCCCTTAAGTAAAGTACTGAATTATGCAGGGACGAATTCTGGCCATTGATCCAGGAGGTCGGCGAGTGGGTCTGGCATTATCAGACCCTATGCGTATTATCGCAAGTCCCTTTGAAACCCTGCTGATCAAGGATAATGCCGATGCTATCCGGCAGATCTGTCTGGTTATTGAAGAGCAGCAGGTAACGGAACTGGTCGTGGGAATGCCGCTACGACCGGGAGCCCAGAAGAGCGAACAAGCCAAGCGAGTTGAGGTTTTCATAGAAGTGCTCAAAGCCGCAGTTAAACTACCAGTTTACACCATCGATGAGAGCTATAGTTCGGTTGAAGCTGAAGAATCTCTACATCAGATGGGCAAGAAAGTGGGCCAGGATAAAGGAGCTGTGGATCGAATAGCTGCTGCTATTATCCTGAAACAATTTCTTCAGGAAACTCAGGGGTATTGATTATGACCAAACGATTTACCCCGGAATCTTTAGCCATGCTTTCAGGGCTACTATTCACGCTGAGCTTTCCGCCATTTGATATGTTCTTCATAGCTTGGGTAGCCTGGTTGCCGCTCTGGGTTGCTCTGCGGCAATCAGAATGGGAGCATGGGTTTAAACTGGGCTTTATTACGGGATTTATCTTCACCCTGACCAGCCTGAACTGGATTGCCAATAATTCCGGAACTTCTTTTCTCATCGCTTCAGCTTCAATGATGGCCAGTGTCGCTTATCTGTCACTCTGGTTTGGTCTTTTTGGGCTGATCATTGCCAGGACAGGTCGTAACCTGGGTAGTAGGGGATTGTGGTTGGCCCCGATCTTCTGGGTATCGGTGGAGTTTTTATATAGCTATCATGGATATACCCTGGCTTTTCCCTGGTTATCGTTGGCCATGACTCAGAATTTTGCTTTGCCGCTTCAGCAGTTTGCCGAATACGGCGGCATCTATGCAGTGAGCTTCTGGGTGGTGCTGGTCAATACTATTTTATTCCAACTTGAGTTTGGAAAGATGAGCGTTAGAAGCCAACAATTGGTCTGGGGTATGCTGGGATTTTTCATAGTAGGTTCTTTGATCTTCGGTGCCGTTCGGATGAAAGTGATCAGAGAAAGCGCAGGCTCTACCATTACCGTTGGTATTATTCAAACCAACCTTGATCCCCATCAAAAATGGATCCGCGCTAAGAAAACCAAACATGTCGCTGCTATTTTGGAACAATCCCGACGTGTTGTGGCTGACAGCGCGAAAATAGTGATCTGGCCGGAAAGTGCTGTTCCAGCTCATCTCCATTACTATCCACAGTTTGATCGTAAAATTCGTAATTTTGTTGAAAGCAATGCAGTTTCAGTACTGGCAGGCGCCTTGCATCATGTTGAAAAAGAAGGCGAGTATCAGTTCTATAATTCAGCTTTCTTCTATTCTCCCGGGATGCCTGTTTCCATATACAGTAAGATGAGCCTGGTTCCCTTCGCTGAACGAATTCCCATGGTCGAATCCTTCCCTATCCTGAAAAACCTAAACTTTGGACAGGCCAATTTTGAACCCGGTAAAGAAGCAATTGTGTATCCCATGGGTAGTCGGGATGAAGTAACTGATCTGGGAACCCTTATTTGTTATGAATCTGCTGATCCCTTCGTATTCAGAAAATTTATAACCAATTCAGCTGACCTCATGTCCATCATCACCAATGATGCCTGGCTTGGCTATTCACCCGGTCCGTATCAACATTTGGCTGCTGGTCGTTTGCGTGCCATTGAACATCGAGTGAGTATTGCCAGGGCAGCCCAAACTGGCGTTAGTGCCATGATCCTGCCCAGCGGTAGGATTGCTGCATCAATTCCCCTGGGCGAGAAGGGTGAAATCGTTTATGACGCGCCCCTGGGATTGGATCGTACTTTCTATTCCAGGAAGGGGAATGTCTTTGCTCTGGGGATTCTCATGCTGTCGGCCATAAGTCTGATGATCGTCTTGTTCAGCAGACCCCGCAGATCATGAAGGACGCATCCCGGATAGAGCGGTATGAGCATCGCTTGAACCAGAGTTGAACTTATGATGAAGAGAGCAGGTTCAGGATGTGGATTAAAACTGAGAAATCGGTCAAAGTATGGGCTCCCAACCATGAGCAGGATTATTGTTCTGTTTATCGTACTGGCCGGCCAACTACCCGCTCAAACCAGTCATCAGGATCTTGCCCGGGAACTGCTCCGGGATCTGCAGCAGGCAGTAAGTGATTGCACCGCTATTTCTGTGGATCAGCAGGTGCTCCAATTTACCGGTGATCTGGAGATCGACACCTATTTGAATGGGATAGTAAAAACACTGGACGAACAGCCCGGGGGATCAGTAACAGTTCAGGGTAGTATGATAAACGCCAGGGTTGTGGACGTTTCATTGACTCTCAACCGGACTGTTGAGGAAACATCCCGGAACACTCGCTATATTCGCCAGTTAGATCTCAGTGTTCTTTACAGCGCCGGAGCGGTTGAACATGCCTGGCAAGGCCGAATATCTGATAAATTGTCCGATGGAAGTGTGAGAGTGCTTCTTGATGAAGCGTTCCCGGAAAAGATCACTGGCAATTATCTTGCGCAAGAACCCCGGATCTTGACCATATTCTTAACCACCTCGAGTGTCTTTTTATTGATAGCGGCACTTTTTTTTATAAGGACTTGAATTTTGTTCGCTACACTATTGAAAACCACATTGATAACCCTTGGTTTGATATCGCAGCTATGGAGTCAACAAGCTGAGGTGTCTGCTTCGAAACCCTTAGTTATAAAAAGTGCAATACTACCTGGTTGGGGAGAACACAGCTATAATTCCTCCACACGAGGGTATCTTTTTAACGGGATTGAGGTTGCGCTGTGGATCTTTGCTGGCACAGCTTATTCGGCGGCAGTCAGTCACGAAAATGATCTGTTTTATTTTGCCTCGGAATATGGACAGATCACAGATCCTCAGCATCATTCAGATGTATTCATGGATCGGGTTTCCAAATATGACAATATGGAAGAATACAATGCCCAAATGTTGCGTAATCGGCAATGGGATCGGATATATTCAGCTGAAAATGGTGAATATTGGAATTGGGAATCAGACGAAAAACGACAGAAATATTTCAGTATCAAGACCCAGCGTTACCTCTGGAGACAACGATTGACCTATTCATTCGGTGCGATTGCCCTGAATCATCTGGTCAGTACGATGGATGCGCTTTACTTGAAACGTCTCCAGGCTGCTATCACAGTTCAACCTGAGTTTGGAAACGGGAGCACCGGGATGCGTTTAAGCGTATCCTTCTAAATCGAGTCGGCTTGAGTGATTCTCAACCTATCAGGATTTCAAAGACCGGTGATAGTGACCCCTGGCTTCTGTGGATTTTCTTTTTCTCATCGCTGTTAATCTTTACCTCACTTTGGATAATATCTGATCCGATCTGGCATCTGGCTATCAGTGGGCTGACCCTGGTCATCCTTTGGCGAGGATCTCCAACTCCTCTGCGAACCCTTAGATATATTGTAAGTCTGGTTGGATTCCTGGCCATCCTGCAGATTCTCTTTTCATCTTTTATGAGAAATATGTTTCTGCGCTCCCTGAATGAGGGTTTTGCCTGGTCGGATTGGCAGTACTTACTATTTGCTGTAGGTCGATTGGCCTGGCCCCTGGCTATCGTAGCTACTTTTCAGTCGAAGCTGACCGATCCGGCAGTGATCTCCCATCTTACAAAATTGCTGTCCCCCTTTAAGTGGTTGGGGTTGAAGATCGAAAAGTTACAGATGTTAATTCTGTTGACCCTTAAGTTTATGCCATCTCTGAAAACGGAATGGGAACGTTTCTCTCATTTTCAGACTTATTTTGTAGCTCGTTTACCCCGTAAGACCTTGATCCAGAAGCTGAGTTTCTGGCAGGGTGTCTTTAAAGCCATGGTGTCGCATACCATCCATCGTTCAGTGACTACTGGAGATATGTTGGCTCTCAGGGGCTTGCCTGGACCAAGACCACTGGTAGCAGGTCGTAATCTCATAACCGCCTCTCTGATCTGGCTGCCTATGGGAGGATTGCTTCTCATGGTGGACACTCTTCTTTTTTATTTGTGGGTGGGTCTGACTATCTGGATGGGATTAGTGGCATTGTCAACCACTGATCAGGAGGTCTTGTGAGAATTGCCCTGCTGATCCAGTATGACGGAAGCAATTATCACGGGTGGCAGGTTCAGCCTGATCCACTGACAATTCAAGGGTTCATCGAGCAGGCGCTGGGTATTGTATTTGAAGGATCCTGTGGTCTGGTGGGCTCAGGTCGCACCGATAGCGGTGTTCATGCCCTGGGTCAGGTTGCTCATTTTGATATAGAGTCAACTCCCATCCCGATTCAGAATATTTGGAAGGTTTTAAATCGACAGCTTCCTGATGATATCCGAGTGATCAATTCTTGCGAGGTGGCTGATGATTTTCATAGTCGATTTCAAGCTGTGAAGCGGGAATACCAATACACTATTGGTTTGCAGCAACAGGTATTGCACCGGAATTCACGATGGCTTGTACGCTACCCCCTGGATAGAAACAAATTGCATCAGGTCAGCGAATTGATCGTGGGAGAACATGATTTCAGCAGCTTTTGTTATGCAGGTACAGAAACTGAAAATATGATTTGTAATATCGTTGAAGCGACCTGGGCTGAATCGGCTGACACCAGTTTCATATTTCAGGTAAAGGCGGATCGATTTTTACATCATATGGTGCGTATGTTGGTAGGCAGTATGATCGAAGTCTCTCGAGCTAAGTGGGATTTGCAGCATTTCGCTGATCTATTGAACCGACCGGATCGACAGGCTCAGGTTGTTACAGCGCCAGCCAACGGACTGGCCTTAATGCGCGTTCACTATCCGGTAAACAGCCAACCAGTTTGGGAGCATTCAAGATCTTGAATGACAGCTCCAGGGGAGGTCGCTCAAGTGCTGATAGCGAAAGCTATATAAGAATCTCTGCGTCTCTGCGCCCTTGCGAGAAAAAAACTGATGTTGAGAAACTTGCCTCCAGGCTCAAAAAAAGTTAATATTCGCTCCTCATGACTAAGTTGGATAGATGAAAAAGATCACGACCTTAATTTTTGCTCTGGCGTTATTCCTTGGTATGTTAACGCTTTCACTACGTGAGCTTAGAAACTGGCGTCTCTCAGAAATGACTCCAATTGTTCAGGTTGAGGAAACTCAGATAGTCCCAGTGCCAGGAGAAATATCTCCAGATATTCAACCCGAAAAGGTCTCCTTGGTTGATTCTCGGGAAACTGCTATCACACGGGGAATCGCTGATGTGTCTCCCTCAGTGGTAGGCATTTCAGTAGCGCAAATCCGTTACTCTCAATCACCAGTCATGGCCGACCCTTTTTGGCGATTTATGATGCCTGGAACCCCTCGTTGGTTCCAGGAAAAAGTATCATCATTAGGCTCAGGTTTTATTTATGATGCCCAGGGGTTTATCATCACCAATGCTCATGTTGTCGAAAACGCAGTTGCCATCACCGTAACTCTGGCAGATGGTACTCAACATGGGGCTGATCTCATCGGTATTGATGAGAAAACCGATCTGGCACTGATCAAGGTAAAAGATCCAGGAAAATATCAAGCTGCCCAATTAGGGAATTCCGATGATATCATTTTGGGGGAGTGGATCATCGCCCTTGGAAATCCCTTTGGTCTGTTTAGTGATAGTAAAATGCCTATCGCCACAGCCGGTATTGTCAGCAGCTTGCACATGGATTTTGGTTTTCAGCAATCCGGCCGGGTTTACCAGGATATGATCCAGACCGATGCCTCCATCAACTCAGGCAACAGTGGCGGTCCTCTGGTAAATTCAAGTGGACAGGTCATCGGAATTAATACCTTTATTTTTTCAGGAGGGAAGAACAGCGGATCCATCGGGATCGGTTTTGCCCTGCCCATTAATCGAGCCATGGTCATCATTGACGAGCTGCGTAGTAAGGGTTTTGTCGACCGTAATTATTCAACCGGGATTAGCTATCGGAATAACAATCCACGGACTGCTCAGTTGCTTAGTCTGGAGCGCACCACGGGAGTGCTGGTGGTAGATGTAAAAGATGGATCTCCTGCTCACCGGGGGGGCATTGATGTTGGGGATCTGATCATTGGTTTGGAAGGACAGGGTATTCAGACAGATGATGATGTTTTTGCCTATTTTATCAGCCAGAATTTGAAAAGTGGTGATCAATTGGTTCTGAATATCTTGCGTCAGAATACTCGCATGAATATGCCAATCATTCTGGGTGAAACCAAACCCTAGGCGATGGACTTGGTAGTAAAAACGCTTTGTCTCAACCCCCAACCCCTACCCCCCCCAACCCCCAAACTTTCAAACTTTCAACCCTCCAAACCACAAAAGCGTGTTTCAATCTGGAGCACTCCCGCTTATCTTGGCTCGGTTTATAAGAAAGGAACCCAAAAAACACTTATGGCTAGAGAAGGATATATAAATATTGCGATCATTTTAGGACTTACTATTGTTCTGACTTCGATCTCCTTTTTTACGGGTGGCTCACTATACTGGAAGCTTCCCTCAATGGTCAGTGGCTTACTGCTGCTTTTTACACTTTACTTTTTCCGTGATCCTGAGCGCGAGGTTCAACAGAATCCCAAACATATCCTCAGCCCGGGAGATGGGGTCATTGTTGAGATCAAAGAAGTAGCCGATGATTATGTGGGTGAAGCATGGAAGATCACGATGTTTCTGTCACCCCTGAATGTGCATATCAATCGGGTTCCTATTAGTGGTAGGGTTGCATTTGTGAATTATAAATATGGCGCCTTTAAAGCTGCCTTTGCAGAGGATGCCTCTGAAGTGAATGAACAGAGTATTGTGGGAATGGAAAACGATCTTATGAAAGTGAAGTTTTCCCAAATTGCCGGTGCCTTGGCGCGCAGGATCATCAATTATCTACGCGAAGGAGATCAAGTCGCTCAAGGTGAGCGTTATGGCATGATCAAATTCGGCAGCCGTATGGATGTCATCATTCCACACTCTGCGAAAGTTTTAATTGAACTAAAGGAACCCGTACGTGGTGGTCTAACCGTACTGGCCCAAATGGATTGAAAATGCCTGAAAAAACAACCCGAAGACGTCAGCCCTTGAAAGAGAATCCCCGACGTCGGTTTATCCCGAATTCGCTTACCATCTTTAATATGTTTCTGGGGTTTATGTCCATCATATCCTCATTCAATGGTGATTATTTCTGGGCTGCCTGGTTTATCATCTTTGGTGGTATATTTGATGGTTTCGATGGCAAAATAGCCAGAGCCCTTGACAGTACATCTGATTTTGGAATCCAATTCGATTCGCTTGCTGATATTATTACATTTTGTCTGGCACCTTCCATATTTGTATATATGGTCTGGGCTGAGCCCCTGGGACAACTGCTTGGAGGTTTTTACGCCTTTATGCCGCTCATGCTCGGCTCCATCCGCCTGGCCAAATTTAACTTGGAGGCAGATAGTGAGCAAAAAGTGGGTTTCTACGGAATTCCAACCCCATTAATGGCTCTTACCATAGTTGGTATCTGGCTATTTTTCAGTCAGATCCATGAGTATCCCATATTCAACTGGACACCGAAATTGCCAGGTGGCGATGCCCGCATTGTGCTGCCATTTATTATGATTATTTCCAGTCTCATGCTTTCAAAGATTCCTTTTGCAAAATCCCCCAAAATGAGCTTGAGGGGAACTGGAAAAGAAAAATGGGGGCTCATTTCAGCCCTTTTGATGATGATTCTGGTTTTTGGCAGTAAAGGATTTTTACTATTTCCACTGGCTGTTGTTATGATCCTGATTAGCCTCTTCAAGTGGACCAAAAGCCGTCGTGACGCAGAAGATGGTATTGAGGTGCTTTGATGGATCCGAGACGTCGAAATGTTAAGATAATTGTACTCATGATCTTTAGTGGTGCTATCATTGGTACCGTGCTGGGTGATGTTGCCGCAGCATTGCTTCCAGAAAGTGTCGTTCGTGACTTTTTTGTCCTGGCTTTTGATTCAGCTAAATTTGGATTGGCAGAACCATTCGTTCTCGATCTAAGGATCTTTTCCATCACGTTTGGTTTCACTATTAAAGTTAATTTTATGGGCATAGTAGGTATGGGTGCTGCATACTACCTGTTGAGATACTATCGTGTTTAAGAATAATTGTAAATTATAAATATTGGCGGAACCGCAAAAAGTATTTGAAAAAACATGAAAAACGACTTAACAACAATAATTATAATAGGTTACGGAAATATGGCGTATGTTTATAATAATCAACACTTTGCGTCATTTCGATGAACTCAATACAACGCTCTGCGCGCTCTGCCTGCCCGCACGAAGTTATACGCAGGCGGGCGAGAGGGACTTTTTGCGAGGGCGTCAATATTAAGTAGAAAATGATAAGGGAGTAATCCATGGGTTTACCAGGTGGCTGGGAATGGCTAATAATCATTCTGTTTATTCTGGTCTTTTTTGGTGCTAAACGCCTGCCTGAAATGGCAAAAGGACTAGGGAAAGGTATTCGTGAGTTTAAGGGTGCTTTAAGTGGCATCACGGATGAGATCGAGAAAGCAGGAAAAACCCCTGCTGAACCAAAGACTGACACCAAGCAGGAAGATAATAAACAGGACTAATACCATTTGGAATTATAATTGGTATAAGATCTGACGTCCAGAAACTGTTGACGTCTCCTGTTCTACAAAATTCGATTAATATTTATGGCCGGACTTGGGTGGTAAACAAGTCCCTCAGCCTGGATTGAAGTAAATGATCCAGAGGTTTGGATACAAAAAAAATACCAGACCGCAGATGATCAAATGGAAACAATGAATTATCAAATGATTATAATACCAAGTGCACCTCCAACCTGCACCTTAACTTCTTCAGCTTTTTCCATTTTTCTGCACTTAAAGTTCCTACCATAGCTAGGGCTATGCTAAAAACTTGAAGCTTGATAAATGAAAAAATCATTTGAATTTATAGTGCACTTTAGAGATGCTATTGGTATAACTCATGATCTAAGTGTCGATCAAATGGTTGGTCCCTGCACTAACGGTGAGAGGTAAAGTGATTATTGCGTTTCAACATCCTGGGTTAATATGGTTGTTCATCCTTATCCCGATCCTGCTGGCCGTGTATGTTCTCTGGAGTCGGAAACGCTTCGGTACATTGCGATTTTCATCATTTTATTTATTTGAGGGACTCTCATCCAGCACAGGAATGTGGCGCAAGCATGTGCTTTTTGGTCTGAGATTATTGACCTTGAGTGCCCTGATCCTGGCGCTTATGCGACCCCAGGAACGCAATGCTTTGCAGGAGATGAATGCTGAAGGTATTGATATTATGCTGGTCATCGATATCTCTGGTTCTATGAAAGCCATGGATTTCAAACCGAATCGCCTTGAAGCAGTTAAAAAAGTGGCTCAAACCTTTGTGACTCAGAGACAGAATGATCGTATCGGTCTTAATGTCTTTGCTCGTGAAAGTTTCATGCAATGTCCCTTGACCACTGACCTGAATCGGCTAAATGAGTTTATTGGTGATATTGCGATCGTAAACGAGAAGTTCGATGGCACTGCTATCGGGATGGCTTTGGCGGGTGCTATCAATCGTTTGAGAGAGTCTGATGCAAAGAGCAAGGTCATCGTGCTGCTTTCAGATGGCAGGAACAATGCTGGTGAACTGGATCCCATCACAACTTCAGAACTAGCCCGGGATTTTGGTATTCGTATTTATACCATCGGAGCAGGTAAAAGGGGTACTGCTGCCATGCCCGTGCAAACCGTTATTGGTGTGCGACAAGTTCAGGTGAAAGTGGATGTGGATGAGGAGACCCTGACCCGCATTGCTGATATTACTGGAGGACAATTTTTCCGGGCCACAGATGAAAAAAGCCTGGCGGCGGTCTATCAGGAGATCTCTGAGATGGAGACCACCAAGTATAGCGTCCGAGAATATGTTCAACACGCCGAACTGTTTTTCTACCCGCTCCTGCTGGCACTGGCACTGCTCGTTTTGGAATATGTGCTTGAACGCAGTATTTTCAGGAGATTCCCCTGATGATTCGGTTCGAAACCTTCCCCATATTAATGCAGTGGATATTGTGGTCCATAATTCCGTTGCTTATTATGATCGGGATATGGACGCGGTTGGTCAGAAGGAGGGTCATTGATCGAGCAGGAGATCCAGCGCTCATCGAACAGCTCTCACACAGCGTGAGCACCAGGAAGCGTCGTCTCAAGGATCTACTCAGGTTTCTGTCGATCCTGTTAATCTTATTGGCTGTCTGGGGACCAAAATTCTCTGATGAATTGACTGAGATCCATCGTGAAGGTGTTGATATCGTGATCCTGTTGGATGTTTCAAATTCCATGCGGGCTCAGGATATTAAACCGGATCGTCTTGAGAAGGCACGCTTTGAATTGAGAAAATTACTCAAAGAATTACGGGGAGATCGAATTGCTCTGGTGGTCTTTGCTGGTCAGGCTCATCTACAAACACCCCTTACCCTGGATTATTCGGCTTTTGAGATGTTTCTGGATATTTCTGATGAATCTTTGATCGGAGTACAGGGGACCTCCTTCGAAAATGCCCTTGAAGTAGGCCTGAGTGCCTTTGATCAATCGGATAAGCAACACCGGGCCATGATCGTTATTTCTGATGGTGAGGATCATGAAGGTCAGCTTGAAGCAGTCCTGGAACGGGCTAATACTGAGAACGTGATCATTCATACTGCTGGTATTGGTTCTTTCTCGGGAACGCCCATCCCATTGTATGATGACCGTGGAAAATTAAAGGGATATCGTAAAACCAACACCGGTGAAGTAGTTACTACACGACTGTATACTGAAACACTGCAAACTATCAGTATGAGTACCGGTGGACGGTTTGTGCATCTTAACACAGCAGCAGCCAGTCTTGATGAGATCTACCAGGATATCCTCGGAATGGAGCAAAAAGAATTCAGTCGTCACGAATTTACAAATTTTAAAGAGCAGTATCACTGGTTTGTCTGGTTGGCTCTGCTCTTCCTGGTTCTGGATCTTTTTATCACAGACCTGCATGGAACAGATCGGAATTGGCAGGGGGATTATATTCGTGATTAGTCGCTCATTAAGTACAACACCCAATAAAATGCCCTTAGTATTCTCAATCCTTGACGGCCTCGCAAAAAGTACCTCTCGCCCGCCTGCGTATAACTTCGTGCGGGCAGGCAGAGCACGCAGAGGCGCAGAGTATTGATATTTATGGATTTAGGAGTATTTGCGTTATGTGGTTAATATCAAATGAGTTAGGGCGTATTTGATGATTTTTAAATTACTATTTGCGGTTTCGTCAATCCTTGTCATTATTTCTTTTTCTACAAGCCCTGTACTGGGACAAAACAAAGCAGCAAATGCTTTTGAAACAGAACAATATGAAACTGCTATTGAAGCCTGGGATAAATTATTGAAAGAGCATCCTGATCTCAAAGGGATCCATTACAACCAGGGCAATGCTCAGTTTAAACTGGGTCAGTTGGATGAGGCCATCAGTGCCTATGAACAGGCTTTGAGTGTGCAGGATCGTGATGCTTTGGCTGATATTTACTATAATCTTGGAAACTCATGGCTGCATAAGCAGGATGTGGATCGGGCTAAGGAATTCTACAGGCAGGCACTGCGTTTGCGACCTGGGGATATTGATGCCAAAGCCAATCTCGAATTGCTGAACCACATGCCACCACCGCCACCTCAAGAGCAGCAATCTGATCAGGATCAACAGGAGAACCAGGAGCAGCAACAAGATCAAGATTCTCAATCAAAAGATCAGAATGACGACCAGGAAAAGCAGGATCAACAAGAGCAAGATCAACAGGAACAGGATGAACCAGAGGAAAATGAGCAGCAAAATTCTGAGGGGGATCAGGAAGAGTCTGAGCAGCAACAGGAACCACAAGATAGTGAAGTTGAACCTGATCAGGAGGCACTTTTGAATGCTCAACAATTATTGGATGCACTAAAGGATCGGGAAACCGAAAATATGCGTGAGCAGATCCGGCTGAAAACATCAGGACAGGATAATGAGAAAGACTGGTAGCGTGCCGAACCCTTCCAAATGGCTTGTTGTGTTCATGATGATCCTGATCGGCCAGAGTCTGGCAGCTCCCCGCATAACTGCAAGCATTGATGCCAAACAGGTCCTGGTACAGGAATCAGTCACTTTGACCATCGAAGTTGAAGGCAGTGAAGTCATGCCGCAGATCAGATTGCCGGATATTAACAAATTGGCTCTATTATCAGGCCCAATGCAGTCTTCAAATTATAGTTACATCAATGGTAAGATGAGCAGTAAAAAGTCATTGAGTTATACCTTTGTCGCGCTTGAACCAGGCCAGGTCACCATCCCATCCCTCAAAGTATTTCTAGGTAAGCAAACCTATCAAACTCAGACTTTAAAGCTTGAGATCGTTCGTGCTCGTCGTTCAACTTCAAAGCCTGTCAAATCCCAGAAAAGTGTCTTTCTGAAAGCGATCCCGTCCAAGTACAGTGTTTATATCGGTGAGCCGGTTAGTGTTAAATATAAGCTTTTCACGAAGGTTGGTGTTTATAACTATCAAGTGGATAAACTGCCAGATGCCGTAGGATTCTGGGCAGAAGAGATCCCACAAGCATCGCAACCCAGGCTTGTCTCTGAAATAATCGATGGAGTTCGCTATAATACTGCTGTACTGAAACATGTGTTATACTATCCAACACGATCAGGAGATTTGCTTATCGATCCGCTCAGAACAGAATTGGAGATCGAAGTACAATCGAACCAGCGTAATCGACGTATGTTCAATGATCCCTTTTTCAACAGCACTCGCAAGGCCACCAAGAATTTTTTATCCAATCCGGTCAGGATCAAAGTGAAAAGCCTGCCAGAGCCAAGACCAGCTAACTTCAGTGGAGCTGTTGGCAAATTTCAGATAAAAGCGAATCTGGATACAAATGCCGTTTTTGTGCACGATGCTGTGGGGTTAAGTATCACCTTAAAAGGATCAGGCAACTTCAAATCATTAAAATTGCCCGAACCCCAGGTACCTGATGGAGTCGATATCTTTAAACCTGAGCGAACAGAGTCTATTGCGATTCGGGGTCTGAAACACAGCGGTGAAAAAAGATCAACCTACCTGCTTGTGCCAAGAGAACCTGGAAAAGTGGTCATTGATCCCATTGAATTCACATATTTTGATCTGAATGCACAGAAATATATCACCAAGAGCAGTGGCTGGATCAAGATGACAGTCTATGATGCCCAGGGGAATCAACCTGTTGTTACTTCAGGGTATAGCCGGGAAGAAGTTGAGTTGATGCAGGATGACATCCGCTATATCAAGGCAGCAGACACCAAATTTAGCAAACCCCAGGCTGCTCCATTTTCTGTGAGCTATTGGAGCATTCATGTTATGGGTATTCTAGCTTTAATGGGTGTATTTGGATATGAATACCGAACCCGCCAGCTTCAGGGGAACACCAGTTTGCGTCGAAGCGTGAAAGCGTTGACCCAGGCGCGTAAAAAGCTGAAACTGGCGCAACGATTGTCAGATGATTCTGAAGAATTGCGAGCCCTCTTGCACCAGGTTATCATCGGATACATTGGTGCTCGCCTGGATATCGCTGAAAATGCAGTGGATACTTCCGGCTTGACCAATCTACTTAGGGATAAGGGTCTTAATGAAACGATCATTGCTGAAACGGAAGCATTTCTTGAGGGGCTGACCATGGATCGCTTTGCACCGGGAGCTGTCCAGAGATCTGCCTCAGAATGGATAGATGTAACCCAAACCCTGTTGCAGGATCTGGGGAGGGTGCTATGAGAACCCGTCATTTGGCTGTCCTCTACACACTGCTGTTTATGGTCAGTTTCAGCTATGCTGTCGATTATGAACGTATCATGCTTTCCGGAAATCAATATTATGAGCAGGGTGATTTTGATCAGGCGATCGAAGCATATGAAACCATCTTGAAATCAGATGGGGCAACGGCTGCTCTTTACTACAATCTTGGAAATGCCTATTTCAATCAAAAGGATTATGGAAAGGCCATTCTTTACTTTGAAAAAGCCCGAATCTTAAGTCCCCGAGATGCCGATATTTTACACAATCTCAAATTCAGTAAACTATTTCTTAAGGATCGATTTGATTTGCCAGAACCCATGCCTTTGGTGGCCTGGTTCGATGAGATCCGCCAAAGTCTTGCATTGGCAGAACTACAGTTCTGGGAGACTACCTGGTTTATCCTGTTGATTCTGGGCATCGCATACTTCCGCCTATTCGGAGTTGAACGGGGTAACAGATCGATGCTATTGCCTGTGGTGCTGGTTGGCATCCTATTCGTATTAACAAGTGGCTGGTTGTGGAATCGAGCAGTCTCGCTTGATGATCAACACGCCATTCTTTTGGTTAAGGAGGCTCGGATCGCCAGTGCTCCACTGGTCAGTTCCAGCACCTTATTTGTAATTCATGAAGGAACTTCAGCAGAAATATTAAGTGCCACAGACAGCTGGTATGAAATTAGATTGGCAGATGGAAAAACAGGATGGGTCGTACATGAAGCAGTTGGCGTTTATTAGTTTTCTCTTACCCCTCTTATTGTGGGGTCAAAGATCGGTTGGTTTGGATGAATCTTTTGATCCAACATCCCTCAATGATTGGGCTGATTCAAAGGCACGTATTGAACGGATCAAATCTTTGCAGGAATACTTTGACGGGTTAGGGGATCTGGTTGATACCGTTGAGATTGTTGAATACTCAGATTATGTATATCGAGTTCAGTTGGGAAGCACCAATGACTATGATGCAGCCATCGCTTTTGAAACGCGTGCGGCAGCTGCATTTGAGGAAGATATCCTGGTTCAATTCGATAGTCCCTACTACAAGATCAGAGTTGGGATGATGAACAACCGTGAAGAAGCGCAAAAATTACAGCAATATGCCATCAAAAACGGGTATCGCCGAGCCTGGGTTATCAGGACAAAGAATATCCCTTATACAGAATAATAGAGTGGGAGAATTATGTCAGGTCACAGTAAATGGTCCACCATCAAGAGAAAAAAGGCAGTTGTTGATGCTGCACGAGGTAAAGTATTTACCCGCGTTGCAAAAGAATTAACCATCGCGGCTCGTTCTGGTGGTGGTGATGAATCAGCCAACCCGCGCCTGCGAACTGCCATGGCTACTGCCCGGGCTGCCAATATGCCAATGGCGAACGTAGAGCGTGCCATTAAGAAGGGCACTGGCGAACTTGAGGGAGTCATCATAGAAGAGATCGTATATGAAGGTTACGGTCCAGGTGGTGTTGCTCTTTTTATGGAAGTAGCTACAGATAATCGCAATCGTACCGTCTCTGAAATTCGCCATCTGTTAAGCAAGCATGGTGGTAACCTGGCCAATGCTGGCGCTGTTACCTGGATGTTTGATACCAAAGGTGTGATTCAGGTTCAAGGTGAAGGCGTCGATGAAGATGAACTCATGATGACTGCTCTGGAGGGTGGCGCTGAAGATATGAGCAATGAGGCCGATTACTTCGAAATCATTACCGCTCCCACTGATCTCAATGCGGCCAATGAGGCCATTATTGAAGCAGGCTACACGATTGAAGTGGCTGAAATTCAGCATATTCCCAACAATTTTACAGAAGTAAGTGCTGAGGACCTGCCAAAAGTGGTGACGCTCATGGAGATCCTGGATGACTACGAGGATATGCAGAAGTTATCAGCCAGTGTTAATTTTACCGATGAGATGCTGGAAGGACTGGAGTAAACTCTGAGGATCGTTGGCATAGACCCTGGTCTTCGTATTCTCGGTATCGGTGTGATCGACTACGATGGGAACCGATTTATTCCAGTTTATTCTGGGGTAGTGAAAACTAAAAATAGCGATTCTCTGGCCGATAAATTGTCCCAGCTGTACCACGGCATCACAGAAACCATAAAAACTTTTCAACCTGATGTATTATCTATCGAAGAAGCATTTTATGGAAAGAATGCCAAGACGGCTCTTTTGATGGGGCATGTTCGCGGTGTGGCCATGTTAGCCGGTCGTCATGCTGATCTGGAAGTTCATGAGTATGCTGCCCGAAAGATCAAATCGTCAGTGACCGGCAACGGAGCTGCGGATAAACAGCAGGTTCTCTACATGGTGAAACGTTTGCTCAAACTCAAGGAAGATCCAGTAACGCTGGACGCTTCAGATGCCTTGGCCATAGCCATTTGTCACGGTTTGAACTATAAGTTAGCAAAACTGGGGTCATGATGTACGAATTCATCTCTGGAAAACTGGTAAATAAACAACCTGATTATATAGTCATTGAAACTGGCGGTGTGGGGTATCGGCTTAAAGTTTCCCTGAGCACTTACGAACAGTTGCCAGGTGAGGGAGATATGGTTAAGGTTTACACCTATCTGCATGTCCGGGAGGATATCTTGGATCTTTATGGATTTGCTCATATAGTGGAGCGCGAATTTTATTATAATTTGATCGGTATTTCCAAGATCGGACCCAAAGCTGCCTTGGCAATCCTCTCTGGTGGCTCACCTTCTGAGATCAGTAATTGGATCCTGTCCGAGGATGCCAAGACTATTGCCAAAACACCGGGAATCGGTCCAACCACTGCCAAACGTATCATCCTTGAGCTTAAGCCCAAGATCGAAAAAGGTCTGGGTATCACTGAGCCAGGTGATCTTACTACTACACTTGGAACCCGCAGTGTTGAGGAAGAAGCCATCATGGCTTTGGAAGCGCTAGGCTATGCCCGTTCAGAAGTTTATGCGAAGATCCGCAAAATTGTGAAGGACAGTGACACTCAATTAACTACTGAGCAATTGATCAAAAAAACCCTGCACAAGTAAAGACAAGGCAACGCCTTGTTTCAACAATGCTTCGCCTCAACAATGCCACAATTAGTATAAAGCCTTTTCTCAATACGAAATAACGCATGGTATATGATAAACTGATACTTGGTGGGGGATTGGTGGGACTGGCCACGGCTTTGGCGATCAAGGAACAGGATCCGGATTGTCATCTGGCTGTTCTGGAAAAAGAAGGGGATTGGGCTCAGCATCAATCCGGTCGCAACAGTGGCGTGATCCATGCCGGTGTTTATTACAAACCTGGTAGTAAAAAGGCTCAATTTGCCTTGGCCGGAAATGCTTCGCTGATCGCCTTTTGTCAGCAACATGACATTCCCCACGATCGATGCGGCAAATTGATCGTAGCAACTGCCAATGACCAGCTATCTGGGTTGCATATATTACATGAAAGAGCGATGGCTAATGGACTGGATATCAGCCTGTTAGATACTGATGAAGCCCATGAGATCGAACCTCATGTCAATTGTGTGGCTGCCCTGAAAGTCCCTTCAACCGGTATCGTCGATTTCAAGGTTGTAGCTGGAAAATACATCGAATTATTGCAAGATCAGGGTGTTGATCTCATCCTGAATTGTCAAGTTGAGGGACTAAAGGAACTGAACCGGGGATACGCAATAACCACCGATCAAGGTAGCTTTCAAACAAAATACTTGATTGCTTCTGCAGGGCTTTTTTCAGACCGCATTGCAAAAAAAGCTGGTGTGAATCCGCAGATGAAGATCGTGCCTTTCCGGGGTGAGTACTGGCACGTGAAGGCAGAGAAGCGTCACTTGGTCAGGAATCTGATCTACCCAGTACCCAACCCAAAATTTCCCTTTCTGGGTGTCCACATGACCCGTCTGATTGATGGTAGTGTCCATGCGGGACCCAACGCAGTACTGGCCTTCAGCCGCGAGGGCTATACCTGGGGTGCCATTAATGGGCGTGATTTGTTCGAAACCTTGACCTTCCCTGGTTTCTGGAAATTAGCAGGCAATTATCTGGGTGAAGGCACCAGAGAAATGGTTAGATCAGTTTTCAAAGCAGCCTTTCTGAAAAGTGTTCAGAAATTAATCCCTGAGATTCAGTCAGATGACCTGATCAGGGGTGAAGCTGGAGTTAGAGCCCAGGCCTTGCGTTCAGACGGCAGTCTTCTCGATGATTTTCATCTGGTGGAAGCTAAAAATGCCATCTTTGTATTGAATGCACCCTCACCAGCAGCCACAGCCAGTTTGGAAATTGGGAAATATATTGCTGGAAAAGTGTTTGGTGACAAGCGACCAGTGATGAGTGACAGGTGACGAGAGACGAGTGACGAGTAAGCCAATATCGAACTCAAAAACGCTTCAAACTCAAGAACTCAAAAACTCAACAAACTCACCTTACCATCAGCAGCAGTTGTCAAAACTGCATTTCCGTTTACTGGTTCGACCGCATTAACCAGACCGTCACTGACCCGGTAGTGCCAGAGCAACTCTCCAGTAGAACTATCCAGACAATACACCCAACCATCTTTGGTGCTGAAATACAAACGTCCATCCTGCTCAACCATAGCCGCCGCATTGAAATCATAGCCGAAGCCAACATGCCTGTCCCACTTTAGCTCAAATTCATCAGACGCACTGTTAATGGCAAATACGCTGTCCTGCATAGTGCGGGCGAAAATGGTTTCACCATCTTCAGAGATACCGATCATTTCCCGGACCTTGTGACCTGTTTTGCGCCAAACCGTTTCACCGTTAGCATTATCGATGGCAGTCATAGCTCGATCAGGTGCCACAACAAAGACCTTTCCATGAGCTGAAACCGGCCAACAAGCAGCTGGTGAATACAGGAGACCAGATCTGCCATCAGACCACTTCCAGAGCAATTCACCGCGCTTGGCATGAAGCGCATAGAAGCTGCCATCCCAGGCGCCAAACATGATCTTATCCTCAGCCATGATCGGACGAGTTTCGATATATCCACCAATTTCAGGATAAGCCCATTTGACCTTACCGTTACGCAGGTTCAGACATCGGAAAACCCCATCACCACTACCGATATAAACCCGGTTCTTATGGATGAGAGGCGACCCCAGAACTGATCCAGTGGTTTTAATTTGCCACTTCAATTTACCATCACTCCCTGACAAACAAGTGATAGTCGAATCAACCGATCCTACAATTAATCGATCCCCTCTAATTGCCGGTGTGGAGTGAATGGCTCCCTGACCCTGCCAGTTCCAGGTGGGTTGACCGTTGCTTATATCCAGAGCAATCACGGCACCTGACATCGTGCTGACAAAGACAGTATTGTCGTGCAGAGTTGGATTTGAAGTGATTAGTGAGCCAACTGAAGTTTGCCAGGCTAGCGTAACACCGGATGTTTCGTTATGAGAATAATCAGGGAGCGGTAAACGCAGTGAATCACGATAATCATGATTCCCCAGAGGTAGCGAATGCCATAGTTCCAGACTATCAGTTGCCAGAGACTTCTCATAAAAATCAGCCTGGTTATCCTGGAGACGAACCAAGGTGTAGCCACTGGAGTCCTGCTTTCTGCGGAGAGTTGAACGACTCATGATGCCAGGTATTCCTTCAAAAGAAGTCACTCTGTTACCGTGACCATGCCCATGAAGCACTGCTTGAATGTTGTAGGGCACGATAACATCCATAAAGGCATACCAGTTGTCTACTGAAGGATCAAGGGGGTAGTGTTGCACAATAAAGATTTTCTGCCTGGGGTCGGGGAGAGCCTGGAGAATTGAATCGACCCACGTGATATCTGCCGGATCGATATAGCCATCGCCCATCCGTAACATGGGTCCTTGATGGATACCAATAAATCGAAATTCGCCAATCTCCTTGTTGAAACGGTCAGCTCCCCAGATCTGTTCAAAACGTTCGCCTCCAGATGAGGACCATTTTGTGTCGTGGTTGCCGGGAATGATCAAGTAGGGGATATTCATGCTGTCCAACAAGGATTTGGCCAGCATGAGGTTTTGACCCACATCCATTTCAGAGACATCACCCGAAACTATGGCAAATGAGATCGACCCGTCCTGGCTGATATCCCTGGTAACACTATGCAAGTCATCATATCCCGTTGAAGCGCCTACATGAGTGTCTGTCAACCAGGCAAAACTGATCGTTGTAGAATCCGTAGTTTGAGACCAAACCACAGTGGCGGTCAGAATTATGCTAAGCAGTGAGCGAATTAGCAGGAGCATGAGAATCCCTCTTTCTTTAAATATTAAGGTGGCAGTTATTAGTCGTACAGAATGATGCTTCGAGCCTCAGCAAGACTCGTCTCCGTAAAGCTCTCGAAGGGCTAACAGGAATTGAGCTCATGAATGGAATTTGCGACTAACCTTCGCCGGTTTAATAACAGATTGATACACATTAAATAACATACCTTAGTTTGAGCGGCTTTCAGACGATATCTCGCTGAGAATTTATCCAGACCATTTGCGATAAACATGAATATTCTCTCGATTTATACCATATTCAGTTCCAAAGTAGTTGCAGAAAAGAACTCGATTTTTGATTAGCTTGACCAGCCTATTTCTGCACCATAGCTGCCTACAATACTGGTGCTGGGAATGTTGCAAGAGCGTTGACAGGAACCACCAAACTGAGACCCACTGCGGTAGCCAATCAGAGATCGCCAGAACAGATTTATAAACTATTGCTTAAAACATTGCCTTATGATGAGACCGAGCAGTATCTTAAAAAAAGTGACGGAAAGAATGACCTACTACCAGGCCTGGTCAGAATAGAGAGCGATGCACCGCTCAGGATGGGGTTTATCTTGGTTTGCTATTAAACCGGCCCATGTTATCCGTAAGTATATTTTACATATTATAGCCACAAAGTCACTAACCTGCATTATTCATGAATTATTGCCACGAAGACACTAAGTCACGAAAAGTATTAAAGTTATGAACAAG
>JAYEKW010000084.1 GCA_034716895.1 Candidatus Neomarinimicrobiota bacterium | reverse complement strand
TTAATTCCCCTATATATATTACTATAACTGACTTTAAAGGAATTCAAAGGGAGAGTATCGCTGGTGTTGCTTACGAATATACTCCCGGTGAAGAAAGAACAATAGATCTGACCCCATACCATATTGTGGTTCAGGATAACTTTGTGATCTCATTGGAATATGTAAAGGAGTTGGGGGAGGGTAAACTACAGCTTAAAACAGGCATTTTAAGTGGAAAAACTTTTTTCAGAAAGACCAGCCAGGCAGAATGGCATTCTGCACCTCTTGGTTTGGGGATGAGTGTCCTTATCCGTTATAAGAAATAATCGGGGTTCTCAAGTCAAAACCAGCACAAGGCTTGGTTGCGACAGTACACAGTTGATTCGACACTAGTATCCCCACGACATTACAGACCATTTGGAGCTGAATATGGTATAATTCATTCTGTTTGTCTCATTCGTTGTGAATAATATAATGCTGTTTTGAAGTACAATTTCTATCAGTGTACTAATCTGCTGGAGGCCACATATATCTACAGATTATAGGCGAGAAGGCGAATATATTGTCAAGCTTATGCAATGTATTCAAATGAATCAGGAACAATAGAGATCGGTCCATGTCCAAAGGTATGAATATAGCCATAGCCCTGCATGAGCTGGGACTGGACAATACTGCCACCAAAGCTGATGTCAAACAAGCCTATAAAGATCTGGCCCGGATCTGGCATCCCGATCGGTTTCAAAACGATGAACGTTTAGGGGCTCGCACGGAAGCCAAGATCAAGTTGATTAACGAAGCGCGAACCGTGGCTTTGGATTACCTCGGTAAATTTGGTCACTTTCAACATGTTAGCAGTGAGAAGACATCGAGAAAACGCAGCCAGGCTACTCGCGAATACTCGTATGCAAAGCACCAGGAAAAAACCCAAGAAAAGCAAGCCCCCCCCCGTGAAAAACCACCTCCGCGAGCAGAAAAGCAGGCACCACCCCGGCAGAAAGCCCCTCCCAGGAGTAAACCAAAAAGACCAGACCCTCCCCCGGTTGCTCCTGATCTGGGTTTCCATATGGACCAGGGATTGCTGGTGGTAATTTTTATCATTCTGATCATGGTAAGCTTTCTGTTCATGTTGGGTTTCTCTCTGTTAAATCCACCAGAGGACAAACTGAAAGTCCTTACCACAAAAATGGCGCTTTCCGATGAAAAGGCAAGATTACGGAAGGAATGGGAAGACAGGCGAGCACAAGATATAGAGGCGGAGAAAGAAGAGGTTGTTCTGGAAGTAACCATAAGTGACACCTTTTTTACTCTGGGATCAAAAAAAGAATGGGTTTCTGAAGTACAAGGCGCACCCCTTCAGATTAAAGGCGGAGAGTGGCATTATGGTTCTTCATTCATCCGGTTTGGAAACGATTTTGTGGTGGGCTGGAAGAACTCATATCTTAATCCCCTGAAAATTGGGTGGGTATTGGATAGCCTCGAGCTTTTTAATGGAGATTCATTTCAGATCGGTTCCCCTTTTGAGGAAGTAATTGTTTTGCAGGGAACACCGGATGTTGTGGATGGAAACCACTGGATCTTTGGTGAAGCTATTGTAATTATTGATGCAGATACAGTGGTTTCATGGGAAAATGATCTTTATAATATTTTACAAGCTCCGATCCTTAATCAACCTGCAGTTGCTCAAACAACAGAGTAGTCTTTCCTGGAAAATCATTAAACTTCCGCAGTAATAACACCAAACTTTTTATGGGATAAACCTCTCTTGCGCCAATTCATAGGTGCTGTAGTTAAGCCAAGCTTCATAGAACCGATGAGCGAAGAATTTGAGCCACACCCTTAATTTCCCCTTACACCACCCCATACATCAGTCTACATTCCCGCGCTTTTTAAATGGGGCTGATTAAAATTTCTTCACTTTTACCAGGGAGATCCTTCGTTTTACTCAGGAAGATTAAAACAACCCTTACACTCTGAGTTTTATGAGGGCTGTTATTACAATTAGCGAAATTAGCGAAATTCGCGGTTTCAAAAAAACTTGGATTTAGAATATGACACAAGAACTCAGTAAACGTTACGATGCCTCCTTGATCGAGGACAAATGGTATCAGCATTGGTTGAATCAGAACTACTTTCATTCAGAACCAGATCCAGACAAGGAACCCTACACCATTGTTATTCCGCCACCTAATGTGACTGGTATTCTAACCCTGGGACACGTCTTGAACAACACGATGCAGGATATTCTGATTCGTTGGCGACGGATGCAGGGTCGTGAAGCCTGCTGGATCCCTGGAACCGACCACGCTTCCATTGCTACTGAGACAAAAGTAGTGAGCATGCTCCGTGAAAAGGGCATTACTAAACACCAGATTGGTCGTGATGAATTCCTGAAGCACGCTCTGGAATGGAAAGACAAATACGGCGGCATCATCATTGAACAGCTCAAAAAACTAGGGGCTTCATGTGACTGGGAGCGAGAACGCTTTACCATGGATGAAGCTTATTATCAAGCGGTGCTCCATTCTTTTGTTGAGCTTTACAATGCTGGTTATATCTATCGTGGGAAACGTTTGGTCAACTGGTGCCCTGCCACAAAATCAGCCATTTCCGATGAAGAGGTGATCTATCAGGAACGTAATAGTCACTTGTGGCACATGCGCTATCCGATCAAAGATTCTGATGAATTCCTGGTGGTTGCCACTACCCGACCGGAAACCATGCTGGGAGATACCGGAGTGGCTGTTCACCCGGAAGATGAGCGTTATCAGCACCTCATTGGAGAATTCGTGGTTTTGCCTCTGGTCGGTCGTGAAATCCCCATTTTTGCAGATGAGTATGTGGACAAGGATTTTGGAACGGGTTGTGTTAAAGTAACCCCTTCTCATGATCCAAATGATTGGGAGATGGGTAAACGTCACGATCTGAAATTTGTTAATATCTTTAATGAAGATGCAAGCTTGAACAAGAATGTTCCAGGAAAATTCATTGGTTTGGATCGTTTTGAAGCTCGTGAAGTGGTCATTGAACAGCTTGAAGAGCTGGATCTCATGGAAAAAATTGAAGAATACGTCCATAAGGTAGGCTACTCAGAACGAGGTAATGTCCCCATCGAGCCCTATGCTTCGGAACAATGGTTTATGAACATGTCCGAGTTGGTCAAGCCGGCTACAGAGGCAGTTAGAGATGGCCGGGTTAAGTTCCATCCGGCTCACTGGAGCAAAACCTACGAACACTGGATGACCAATATCAAGGACTGGTGTATCAGCCGTCAATTATGGTGGGGTCACCGTATCCCGGTTTACACCTGCCAGGATTGTGGTGAGATCATGGTACAGGTTGAAGCGCCCAAGACCTGCAGTAAGTGTAGTTCGACCGCACTGAAACAGGATGATGATGTCCTGGATACCTGGGCCAGTTCCTGGCTCTGGCCTTTCGCTGTACATCAATGGCCCCAAGACGATCAGGATTTGGATTATTATTATCCAACCAATGATCTGGTCACCGGTCCGGATATTATTTTCTTCTGGGTGGCCCGCATGATCATGGCTGGTTATGAGTTCAAGGGGGATATCCCGTTTGAGAATGTCTATTTTACCAGCATTATTCGGGATAGCCAGGGTCGCAAGATGTCCAAATCATTGGGCAATTCACCAGACCCACTGG
>JAYEKW010000083.1 GCA_034716895.1 Candidatus Neomarinimicrobiota bacterium | reverse complement strand
TCATTCAACTTCATGTGAATTGCATATTCCAGAACCCTGTCGAATTTAGCATTTGGCTCGGATTCATCAATTAAATAATCTGGATATAGTGGCTCTGGGGCTTCATTGCCATCTGGTCTAACAAAAAACTTATGAGATACTCCGCACTGCAAGCATGTATTAGGAAGAGAAAAAGGGAAACTATCACCATGAGTGCTGGGAAACCCTCCGGTTGGCGCTCCAACAATAATACCCAGATCATTGTCCTGTATTGCTGTAGAAAAACCCGTTGCAGAAGAGAAGGTATATGCACTGGTTAATACAATAACTCTGCCGGTGAAGAATGGATGTTTGGGTTTATGCTTTTTTGCCTTACTTTCACTTGAGACAGTTTCTCCAATGCCCTTTTTCCAGGGAGCTCCAAAAAGCAATTTACCAGGAATAAGTGATATAGGGAATGGGACAAAAAACTTCATCATGAGAGAATAATATTTTCTAATCTGCCTTGATATTTTTAGGTCCATTCTTGAAAATTGTGTGAATGGTTTGTCTGTGATGTAAGAGGCAAATTCCTCCGTTAGTGATGAATTCCCTCCTCCATTCTTTCTTAGATCTACGATTAGCTTCTTAACGCCATTTGTTTCAATCTGTTCAAACATGTCTCTAATGAATCCCTTAAATCTGCTTAGATCATCGAAAGCACGAAAATCCAGAACTGCATAGCTTTTCTCCCTATTGATATCAAATGTATAGGGATCTTTTTCTGCAATGGGCCCCTCATTTTTTAGATCCTTGATTCTTTCGTAAGTAACACCAGAAACACTTGTTTCCTCATTTTCTTCAGCACTGCAAAGAACAACAGTAAATGTACTGCAAGGTCCATACAGAAGGAATAGTAGTAATCCGAACAGAGTGGAGAGGACTGACAGGCTCATTTCTCTCCGTTCATAACTGAAAAGAGAAACCATGGAGTTAAGTATTGTCTCCGCGGAGATGCCGTTGATACTGGTGATGATGGTATCATTTACAGAGTGTATTTCTTTAGAAAAAGATTGCAGAATGCAAATTTCTCCCGAAGAGCAGTCTACCTCAAAGGGAAAGAGCAAGCCACCAGTATCAATATACCTGGAGTACTCATCTCTTGGCGTATAGACTGAGGTATGTCCATCACGAAAACTGGCGACAATTCTTGCAGCTTTTGTGTAAAAGCATATTCTATCAAAACCGTCATGCAATGAAAGCTTTAGTTCTTCAACAAGAGATTCTGCTTTTTCCTTTGAAATGCAAAAATACAAATTGGGATGAACATCCTCCATTGTGTTAATCAAAAAGTCAATATCCTGGATGAGTTCCAATTGAGTGTACTTTCTTCCAACATCCTCTCCTGGAAGAGGTGTCACAAAGGATGTCATTGCTTTTCTTAATTTTTCTTGTCTAGTATTTTTTTGACCCACGGACACTCCTCGGGTATTTTAGATAACACTAAGGCTCAGTGGATAGTACTCATCGTGAATTCAACCAGAGAGTACTATTCCACTGCAGCCTCTGGTTATGGTTCCTATTTCAACAGACACAGACCAGTGGTTTCAGAAATTCCGCCGGATTGTATTCTGCAGAAGTAGACACCTGATGCAAGACTCTCACCGTTTTCACCAGATCCATCCCAGGCTACTGAGTGCTGGCCGACTCCAAGTTCTGAGTTCTCTAGTGTTCTAACGATTCTACCCGAAAGGTCATATACAGACACTATCGCCCATCCAGCCTCTGCAAGCTCGAACGAGATGCTTGCGGTTGAATGGAATGGATTGGGGCTTGCGTTAAGGTTAAACAGGGGGGATGGATCCAGTTCGATTCCAGTGCCGGTCACGGTGAAGTAGATCGTATCTGCCGCCATGGCAACTCCCTCATAATAGGAAGTTGCTATCAATTCATTGGCTCCTACTATAGCGAAAAGGTCATCAAGGTAGGTGAATTTGAGACCCGTTCCGAATGCGTAAAGATTGCTGTCAGTTGCTGCGATATACATGACACCATCTGTTATTGAGGGGCTGGATTGAAATCCTGCCTCAAGTCCACCGGGAATGCCGTATGACCAGACAATGGCTCCGGTATTCTGATTAAAGGCATATACACTATCACCTCTATGCTCACCCATGAATACAAGATCTTCTGCCAGCCCAATGGATCCATGCAGCTGCATCTGGTTTTCGATACCCCAGATTTCTGCACCAGTCTGAGTGGAAAATGTTCCTATGAAACCATATGGCCATCCATAGAATGAGCACCCCATAAAAACTCGATCCCCATGTAATGCGGGAGTTGGTTCGGCTCCCCAGACATGTGAGTATTCATGCAGCTTCGATTCCCAAATCAATGTTCCATCATCTGCATTAAATGCATGCAGATAACCATCGTCACCACCAATGTAGATAGTATCATTGCGAATAGTCGGAGATGAGTCCCAATAGCCACCATCAGTATGGTCATTAGTCCAGAGAATATTCCCGGTAAGTGCATCCACTGCAAAAAGTGATTCAAGCTGGGTTCCGCTAGAATATGCTGTATGTGATGCAAGAAAAAGTGTGTTTTCATGCAGAGCAAGACAGCTTTCGAAGAAGCTGGGGAGTCCTAAATTCCAATTCTCTTGACCCGTTTGAGCATCAAACGCATGAAGGGTTAGGGAATCAAAGGGTGCTGTACTGACAAAATAGGCGATCCCATTTTCCACCAGGGGGCTTCCGCTCATGTGGCAACCAGCAGGTGCTCCAAATGACCAGACCTTGTTTCCGGTCTGAGCATTAAGACACCAGGCTGAGTCAGCTGATATGTATATATCGCCTTCATGGTACGTTACAGCATCATCAACATCATCAACCACATCGTAAGTCCAGAGGACTTCTCCCGATGCTGCATCAAGGGCAAATGCAGTAGATAACTCATCTGACAGAAAATAGACGATACCATCAACGATCACCGGGCTGCAGAACTCATGCGAATCACCACAAACAGGAGCCGTCCAAAGAACATCGGGACTATTAGGAGCAGGTGATTCGGAATAACCATGATTCTGATAGTTCTGCATATACGTTGGCCAGTCTGTGCTCAGTCTGGGAATCTGAATAACCGGCTCCAAATTCAATGTGTAATGTACTGAATCCGGTAATTCATTCTCATTCTCCACGATTGCCCGGATTGTTAACCAATCCCCATCATAGGTTTCACCATCAACTGGTTCAGTGATTGTAAGATTGGTGACGGATACCAGGATTGCTGTAAGGATCATTCCTAAAATCATACTGCACTCCATTCAATACTAAAACGCCCCAAATCAGCAGACTGTAAAAACCTGAGTTTCGATATCCCTGACGCAGTTCAGTCTGAATTTGGTTGTTAAGTTTTTGTTGCCTTCTGTCTATATAGCAAGCTTACTTGTTCGGATAATAATACCTCATAGTTTGAATCACAAGCATTTCACTTCACAGTATATACTCTGTCTGGGTGTTTATTAAATAATCAGGTCAACGCGAAGCACTCAGTTTGTCTGGATTGCTCGGTTTGTCCGGTATAGTTTTGTTTGCTAAAAATGTTCGCAAGCGTTGAAATACCGAAAAACCTACCGATTGCTGACTGTCTTTCAATTTCTGGATAATTCATTGACATCCATAGTAT
>JAYEKW010000082.1 GCA_034716895.1 Candidatus Neomarinimicrobiota bacterium | reverse complement strand
CGCACTACAACGGGGCAAAGCCCTGGAGCAGATGGTATTTATGGATGGTTACTATTTGCTCAATCTCGATGGTACGGGGTATTTTACCTCTAAAAAGTTGCATTCCAAAGCCTGTATGAAGAAGGTCTGAGAGTCAGCACGATAAATGATGGAATAAAAAGTTAAAATGTGCGAGATATGTGATGGAAAGGTAAGGAGCCCCCTCACGTACCTTGCAAATACAAAGAGGGCTCCTGCCTAAAACACTAAGGCAGGAAAATGTTACCAGAATTACTACAAAGCCCCAACCTATTTCACCTTCTTCACCGTATTGATATTGACTTGGCCGATCAACAACAGAAAGCCGGATGTCCATTCTGCGGCAGTACTTTGCATTACTCCAATTATCAACGTCAACCACGAGGCGGCCCACCGCTTGCTGACGAATTGTCTATTCGTTTCAGTCTCTGCTGCAGTAATGAGAAGTGTCGTCGCAGAACCCTCCCGAAGTCAACGATTTTCATGGGGCGCCGGGTATACTTTCGCGCAGCCATTTTAATCATCACCACTCTCAATCAAAATATGCCTCAGGAATATAGTAAGAACCTGTTGGCGCAACTGTATGAAGTTAACCGAACAACCATCAACAACTGGCTTGCATATTTCCGTGAGATTTTTCCAAAGACCGGTATGTGGAAAACAGTACGTGGACTCCTTGGTGTCGAAGTGGGAAACCACAATCTACCTGAATCTTTGGTGAAACATTATTGTGACCACAGTTCGTCATCTGAAAGCGCACTCATCAGGTGCCTCAGGTTACTGGCAACCGGCCTTGTAACCGTTTAAATGATGGAGCAGTAACTTCCCGCAAAAGAATAGGTCTTCCGCATTTTCAGCGATTCTGTAGAGTGGCTTTTGTTAAAAAACGAGCAGATCTTCATAAGGAAGAGCTCAGGATTCAGACAGGAGCCATAAAATGAGAAGAAATAGTCAATCCCGGATAGAATCGTGGCCACAACTGCGTTTTTCTATCGTCGGTGGTCTTCTTGCAAGTCCTCCAGAACGTGGAGAACTTGGAAAGAAGCTCAAAAGCCTTGCAGAAAAGGTCTATCAACATCCACGTAAGGATGAATCTGTCACCTTTGGTGCGTCAACTATCGAGCGCTGGTATTATAAAGCGTTGAACGGGAACAATCCTGTGGAAGACCTTGACCGAAAGCCTCGTTCAGATATCGGTCAAAAGACCGCATTGTCCAATGAGTTGCTCATGGAACTGGGTAAACAATATTGTAACTTCCCCCATTGGAGCTACCAGCTCCACACAGATAACCTGCTTGCTTTAATCGACGAAAAGCCAGAACTTGGCAATCCTCCTTCGTATTCCAGTGTCTGCAGGCGCATGAAAGAACGAGGTTGGTATAAAAAGAAATCGCCCCGCAACAAAACCAATGGCCAGAAAAAGGCAGAAACGCACCTGGAACAAATGGAAGTGAGAAGCTACGAGTCTTCCCATGTGCATGGCCTCTGGCATTTAGATTTCCACAAAGGAAAACTCAGGGTAGCCGACAACAAAGGCGACTGGCACACTCCCATTGCATTGTGCATACTTGATGACTGCTCCCGGTTGTGCTGTCACATTCAGTGGTATGTTCAGGAAACAGCGGAGATACTACAGCATGGCATGATGCAGGCTTTTATGAAAAGAGGTCTCCCTCGCAGCTTGATGACAGACAATGGTGCTGCAATGATTGCCAGGGAGACCCGAAATGGTTTGCTTGGGTTAAGCATAAAACATGATTTAACATTACCTTACAGTCCTTATCAAAATGGGAAGCAGGAGTCATTTTGGGGACAACTGGAGGGGCGACTGATGTCCATGCTTGCCTTGGTTGAACCATTAACGCTTGAAACATTAAATTATGCAACCCAGGCCTGGTCTGAGATGGAATATAATCGAAGCCGTCACCAGGAAATAAACTGTAGCCCCGTGGATAAGTTATTGAAAGGTCCTGATTCTTCACGCCCCACTCCAGATAGCGAGAACATGACCTTCGCCTTTACCATTCAGGAAAACCGAGTCCAACGCAAAAGTGATGGTACTATTCAGGTAAAAGGAGTCAGGTTCGAAGTTCCATCTCGTTTCCGCCATTTCGATCGTTTACATATACGCTTTCAAAGCTGGGACCTTAGCCATGCCTGGTTAGTCGATGAAAGAGATGCCACTATACTTGCCAGAATATACCCTCTAGATAAGGTCAAAAATGCAGAAGGAAGAAGACGAACGATAGCTCCAATGTTGGATGACTTGCCGGATTCAGATGGTAAGACAGACCCGTATCCTCCGCTTCTACGTAAGTTGTTGGGAGAGTATGCAGCCACCGGAATCCCGCCTGCATATATTCCTTTGGAGGTATCCAATGAACAATAAACGTCTCCTTAATTTGTTCGGTCTTAAGTGGAATCCGTTCCTTCCAAATATCCCGGTGCATTCTTTATGGCCAGCACCCGGTGTAGACACATTCCTTTATCAAATTGAAAATCTGGTTATGGATGGTGGCTTCGCACTTATGTGTGGTGAACCCGGTCTTGGTAAATCAAAGAATCTGCAATACCTCGCCCATAATCTGGAACGACTGGAAAACGTGGTTGTCGGTGTTATGGAGAGACCTCAATCCAGTCTTGCAGATTTTTACCGTGAAATGGGTGATTTGTTTGGTGTCAATTTAACTCCTGCCAACAGATATGGCGGTTTTAAGGCTCTTCGGGAGCGTTGGAAACAACACATCAAATCCACCCTGTTCAGGCCAATACTCCTGATTGATGAAGCACAGGAGATGATGACAAGCAATCTTAACGAATTGCGTTTACTGGGCAGTGCTCAATTTGACTCGGAATGTTTGTTGACCGTGATCATTTGCGGTGATCTCACACTTCCTGAACGATTCCGTAGTAACGAGCTGCTTGCATTTGGAAGTCGAATTAGATGTAGAAGACGACTTTCCCCCTATGACAAAAAGGATCTGCGAAATTATCTGGAGTATTGCCTGGAACAAGCTGGTGCTACACAGCTAATGACAAAGCCACTCATGGCAGCGCTCGTGGAGCATAGTGTCGGCAACCTACGTTTACTAAATGTTATGGCAGCAGAGTTACTCACCGTTGCGGCACAACGAGAACTCACACAGCTTGATGAACAGCTCTTCCTGGAACTGTATTCACCAGCACCCAGAAAAAAACAATCACGCTAAGAAAACACACAAATCATTCCTGCATATCGCAGGTAAAGAGGTCTGGTGAAACGGAGGCAGGCTCTGCTGAGGAGCAACCTGCCAAGGGATAACCAGATGGGAGCGACGGATTAGAAATAATCGTCCGGGGAGTCTTCGGACTCCCCACCTTTTTCTAAGCCCGAGCTACCCCCATGCCTTTAAAACCTACGAACCTGAGGCATAGCCGAAGGGTGAGTTTCTTGCCAGCTGTGAAAACATCAAATAGCCTGAAAAGGTGCCCATCATTTATCGAGATCCGGCTCAAAGGCATCCGTTGTTCTGCTATCTTCGGTCAGAGCTGCTTTAGGTAGTGCAATTTCTTTGGCCAATTTTTCAATGGTATCCGCTCTCTTGTTAGCCTTGGTTTTACGCATAGACCGGAATTTATGAAGAGGGTTTGGCCCATCAT
>JAYEKW010000081.1 GCA_034716895.1 Candidatus Neomarinimicrobiota bacterium | reverse complement strand
ACCATGCCAGTGTTTGATTTACCAGTTCCCAGATAGGCGCTCATTTTGCCATACTCATTAGCAGTCCGCAAAAAGCCGATCCCCTCTGAGCCAGTTCCCAAAAATACCGTTTCCTTACCAACTTCATTATAGGTGGTAAGCTGCCCACCTCCTTGCTGACTGGAACCCAGGTAGATGGTTGGTGCTTCACGACTATTAAAGGTTCTTAAAAAACCTTCCCCTCCAGGTCCGGTTCCCAGATGGCCACTCACCTTCCCCTGCTGATTGTAAGTCACAATGCCCCCCTGTCCTTCCATATTAGCACCGAAGCTAACTGATGGTACACCCAGGGCATTGGACAGGATCATGGCCCCTCCTGCAAAACCATCACCAGTGATCAGGACAGTATTATCCCCTGCAGTTGACAAGATCCTGATCGCACCGTTCTCGCGTATCGTCAGAGAATTTGCCTGAATATCTCCCCATTCTGAGTCGCTACTTTTGGCACTGATCAATGAGAAGAATAAAAGCGTGCTTAATACACCGATGAGGACACTTTTTGGATCGATCTTGTTTTTCATTATTTCACCATCTTTTCATTTTGCACTCGTTCTATTTTTGGGCTTAAATCAACTGGACACTAGGCTCCCACAGATATCCTTAGGATCTGACCCACCATCCAGGCAGCGTAGGTACCTACTGCATATCCCAATACTGCCAGTAAAACACCCACTGGCGCCAAGGTGGGGCTAAAGGCAGATGCCACGATGGGTGCTGTAGCAGCGCCACCTATATTGGCCTGACTGCCAACAGCAATAAACAGGCTGGGGGCTTTAATGATTTTTGCAGTAAATAATAGTATAGCTGCGTGAATAAGGATCCAGATCATTCCAATTAGAAACAGATGTGGACTGTCAGCGATTGCCATGAGATTCATTTTCATCCCGATCGTTGCAACCAGAATGTACAGAAATGCTGAGCCAACTCTGGTAGCTCCCACCCCTTCAAGACGACGTGCTTTTGTGAATGATAAGATCAAGCCACCAGTGGTTGCCAAAATAATTAACCAGAAGAATTTACTGGTCAAGCTGAACTTTGCCAGAACGGGATAATGATCATTTAAAAATGGTGCCAGGATATCAGCCATAAAATGTGAAGCTCCAGTGACACCAAAAGCGACACCACACAATATGATCAAATCTTGCAAAGTGGGGATCTTGCTAATTTCCGCCTGATAGCTTGCAGTTTGCTCCTTAAGCCTCTCAATACTTGAGGTATCAGCTTTCAACCATTTGTCAAATGCTTTATGGTTGCCCGCCATAAATAACAGGAATGCCATCCAGATATTGGCACAGATCACATCCACAGCAATAAACACTGAAAAGATATCGTCACCGACATGATAGACTTCTTTCATAGCGGTTTGATTGGCCCCACCACCGATCCAACTTCCAGCAAGCGTGGTCATACCTTTCCAGACCGCATCGGCCCCCACCCCATCTAGAACTGTTGGAAATATCCAGGCGGTAACAAAAAGTGCTATGGGGGCACCGATCAGGACCCCAGCGGTTCCGGCAAAAAACATGATCACCGCTTTGGAACCCAGTTTCATGATACCCTTCAGGTCAATAGACAGGGTCAACAACACCAGACAGGCCGGCAATAAATAGCGGGATGCCACAAAATAGAGGTCTGAATGATGACCAGATATCAACCCTGTACTGGCTAGAATACCAGGAATAAAGTACATTAAGAATATAGCTGGAATGAATTTATAGATTTTTTTAAAGAATGGGTGTTGGCTGTGAGAGGTTTTAAAGACGAGCGCCAAAACGCCCATAAGAATTCCCAGAACAACAGCATCGTTTGTTATCAGCGGAACAGGGTGCATATTTTCTCCAGTTTAATGCGTCACCTTCAAGTAGTTTGACCATTTAAAAGTGCTTGAACGAGTACGCAAATTGAACCATTCAACTTGTTTCCCACTATCCTGTCCGACTGGAAGGGGCTCGCTACTCCAGCAATTTAATATCCATGATGGTCAGGGTCTTGGTACCACCGGGAAGATCAAGGGTCATGGTATCGCCAACTTTTTTGCCCACGATCATCCGGGCAAAGGGTGAGGTCTCCGTTACAATATTCTCATAGAGTTCCAACTCATATTCGGCAGCTCCGGCAATGGCTACTGTGATGGGGTTTTCACCATCAGTATAAGTAACCTTAGTACCAAATGAGACCATATCGGGATTGATATCCTTAGGCTCAATCACTTCATTGTCGAGATGTTTTTCAAATCGGTGGCGCTTATTGTGGAGGTGAGCCTGATTGTCTTTGGCTGCATGGTATTCTGCATTTTCCTTTAGATCACCAAAATCAGCAGCACGTTTGATATCTTTGCTGTTTTGTTTGATCTCATCCTGGATCTCATTGATCTTGGCAACAACCAGGTTATATGTTTTCCGATAGATCATTTTTACACCTTAATCATTCTTACTGATGGACAGCTCTATTATATCTATATCCGTAAATCCACTCTCTGTTAGTAGATTCTTAAACGGATTTGAAGTATAAGATTTGACCTGTTAGATCACTAATAAAATTTTCTTCTCCAGATCAGGGTCTTCGATTTCCTGCACACGCTCGTAGCCAACTTTGGCCAGCTAGCGTTTGAAGGGCTCCGCCTTAGGGGAAGGAATGGATTGGATAATGCGAAAAAGACTTTCAGCATCAGCACAATCGGTGTCTCTTTGTTTACTATCAGGAGCACGTAATTTCAACCGTACGATTTCCTCGTACGGTTGGTTAGTACCTGATTCCTGCGAAAGTTTCCTTTTTAGATCAGACCAGTACCTCTTTGGATTATTACTGTCAGAAAGAGCCCCGACAACATCAATTACTGAAAAGTACCAGGCGTTTTTGTATAAAATTCTCCGAATTTGTTGCCCCTTAAAAACAACTAGCTTATTTTTCATTATTGTTGCCCCGTATTCGTTGAAATAGTTCCTGGTCGATCATTTAATCCAACCAGCGTTTGGAGGACGCAGTGTTAACAGAAGGGATGGATTGGATAATGGGGAAAATACCTTCAGTGTTTGCGCAGTCGGTTTGACACATTTTGCCATCTTATACCACTACTGTCCCATCTAAATTACATGAAGACACTGTAAGTGTATAATAACTAATATGATATGTCATCTTTATAAAATTATCGATTTGAACTCCATTTTCAGTTTTAGAGGTAGGTCTAAGGTTGACTTGATCCACCGCAGGCTTAGAATCCCATTTAGAGCCAAATATTTGAAGCAATTGTCAGTAAAAATAAGAAGTTGGTTTAACAATTACAGTTTATCCCGGTTTTTGAACATCCATAAATTAATAAATGTCTCTAAAAATCAAGTACTTACGAATATAGCACCCCGATTATTATATGGGTACTTCAGTATGTCACTGATACTAAAGCACTTATAACGGGACAGTAGTGATCTTATACAACTAATTTCAATCCGTGACAATTTGTCACGATTTCACTTCCTTCTGCATTTAACCGCTGCTTCAATTTGCGCCAATATGCTCCTGGATCAGGGCTTTCAGTTAGCGCTCTACAGATATCAACGACTGAAAACCCCTATTCATTCTCACTCACAATTAGTTTCAATCCACACCCGCGTGAAGCGGGTGAC
>JAYEKW010000080.1:5000-14701 GCA_034716895.1 Candidatus Neomarinimicrobiota bacterium | reverse complement strand
TTACAATATGGATACGGGAGATACCATTATTGGCTGGGTCTACCAAGCAGATGGGAGTATCGATTCCCTGGCAACACGACTGGCTGCCCGGGTACCCGTAACTTTTACGGATGGCGTGATCTTCGGTAGCCCCTGGGATGGTTTTATTATTTTCTCTGAGAATTATGATGAAGCCAAGCTTGATACAGTGGAATGGCTGAATAAAACGCCCAGTACATCACCATCTTATTCCATAGATTTTTCAGGAAAGACATCCTACCGCTACAAGAATGCGGCTGACTATGACTTTGTATGGGGTGAACCTGCTGATGATAAAAATGGCTATACCATGCCATTTAGCATTTACAACAGGAGCAGTGGCGAAAAGATCATGTTCCAATTGGGAGGTGTGTCGTCCAGTAATCTTGGTTTGGCACCCATCCCGGAGTTTCCATACTTCAGAAATCGGATGTATTTCTTTCTGAGAGAGTTCAATGTTGCTGGTTATGACTCCTCGCGGGAAAAGTCCACCTGGCGGGTTGAGATTTCCTGGCAACCGGATTCTCTGGCATCAAATATCCATTACAACTACCCGGATGTTGATACGATGCGCGTGAGAATCAAGAAACCCTTCCGTAAAGGTGATCAGTTTCTGTTTGATGCATCCAGTATTACCCAGATGAAAGAAGTGACCAGCGATCATGTTGATGATGTCATCGTGGTTCCCAATCCATACATTGTTTCAGCAGATTGGGAGACCGATATCAATCACAAGAGCATCCATTTCACCCATCTGCCTGATGAGTGTGTCATCCGCATCTTTACCCTCACCGGTGAACTGGTTTACACCATTCTGCATAACGATCTTTTTTCAGGTCAGGCCGAATGGAATCTGCGCTCAATGAACCGCCAGGAGGTAGCCCCCGGGCTTTACATCTTTGTGGTTGAGACACCGAACTTTGAAACTTACACTGGCAAATTTGCCATCATTCGATAGGAGCGTGACTGATGAGAAACTATAATTCATACGCTCAAGTAAAATCAAATAAAAGTTTAAACTTAAAACGGATGGTTAGCACGATCCTGCTACTGGTCTTGTTCGCTTTACCGGGATTGTCCCAGGATGCGCGTCAGGATTCCCTGAATGCAGTACTGCCCGGTGACGATTTCAGCAAAGTAGCCACTTCAGTTGGTCAATTTCTGAAACTGGAATATGGAGCTGCCGGTGCAGCCGTGGGTGGTGCCTATACAGCACTGGCTCATGGAGCCGTAGCCATGGCCTGGAATCCAGCTGGCATCGCCTTCTCAAATGGACCGGATCTCTATGTCAGCAGTACCAAGCTATATGCCGGGATAAGTAGTAACTATCTCGGGCTTACCTTGCCCATGGGCGGTGGCAATACCATTGGTATCATTGCTCAGTACATGAATTCAGGTGATATGGAAGTAACCACCCTGGATTATCCCAACGGAACCGGTGAGCAATTTCAGGTATCAGGCATGGCTTTGGGTCTGGCCTTTACCCGGATGCTGACTGATCGTCTTTCAGTTGGAATTACTGGGAAAATGATACGGGAAACCATCTATCGTGAAACTGCCAGTACCTTCGCCTTTGATATCGGATCAAATTTTGATCTGGGTATCTATGGGATGGTTCTGGGAATGTCCATCCAGAATTTTGGGGTTGGGACTCGTTTCGATGGGCCTGATCTCAACCAAATCGTTGATATCAACGATGATCTTCAGGGTAATCCTGAGCTGACATCCCGCTTATTGACCGAAGAATGGCCCTTGCCCATCGTTTTCAGAGCCGGTATCCGAGCTGATGTGATCGGTGGTAAAAGTCCCTGGTATCCCACACCCGCCCACCGCTTGAGTATATTGGTTGATGCCAATGATCCCTTTGATGCTGTCCTGCGGGGCGCCCTTGGATTTGAGTATGGCTGGAATAATATCTTTTTCCTGCGCGGTGGCTATAAGATCAAGTATGAATGGCCGATCCAGTATGATATCTATACGGTAGAGTACAATAATGAATATGATCTTGGTGAAGAATATTTCGATCAGAACGGGAACGGCGTTTTTGATGATAATGAGGCATTTACTGATGGTCTCAGGGTGAAGAGTGATGAGGTGAATATTGGCAGTTGGGACAGCTATTATGGTTCTGATAAATATTCCCTGCGTCGTTTTTCAATGGGTATGGGCGTAAAATATAATTTGTATGGCACCAAATTGTTATTTGACTACTCCTACTCAAATTATGGTATTATAGGAATGGTCCAGCAAGTATCCCTGGGCTTTGGTTTTTAGACAATTCAAAGCGTCTTCGCGAATGAACGAAGTGAGTGCGCCGATCTCCAAAGAGAGATTGCGTTGGTCATGCTTCCCTGGCAAAGATTGCATATAGTAGGTTGGTTAAGTATTGATTAGAATTAGGAAAATTTAAACTATGATGAAGGAGAGCAGGATGAAACGCATTTTAATCGTTGGAATGTTAATGATCTCAACGCTATGGGCAGCGAATATGGAACGCACTGCTGCCAAACAGAGTATTCAACCCAATTCTGTTGAAACCAGTATTCAAACACGAGTTTTAGATAGTGAAACTGGTTCTACTGTGGTATTCCGCGAGTTGAGAGACTCCGTGGGAATCTATTTTGATGATTTTGAAGGTGATGTAAGTGGCTGGGTAGCTGGTGGACAGTGGACCCTGACTGAGGATAATTCCTATAGTCCCACCCATAGTTTTGTTGCTGATGATGATCCTGCTGGTGCCTCGAACTCCGAATTACTGAGTCCAATGATCACCCTCCCGGAAGTAAGCGAAGTCGAAAATCTAACCTTTGATTTTGCCCTTTTCTGTGATTTCCCTGATGCTGATGGTGATGGTGACAACTCATTGGAAGATTACTATTTTGTAAAAGTGGCTGATATGACTTCCATTCCCTGGCACCCAAGTGATTACAATGCTTTCGAGAGTGATATCTCCTGGTGGTGTGGCTCAGAAGATATCGGTGGCTACAATGATGCCTGGTTGCAGTTTCTGGATACTGATCCCATTATTCTCCCCGCTGGTGCCAGCCTGAATTTCAAGGTTAAATATGCACTTGAAGCTTATTCTGGTGCTTCCCAAACTATCGATGGTTGTGAGATCGATGGCTGGGATGTTGCCAATGTCCGGATCTCCACTGATGCCGGTGAAAATTGGACCACCCTTGCAGGTTCTCCAGCTTATCAGTCCACCAGTGGTTTTGGCTGGTCGTTCAATGGCGATGGCTGTGATATTCCCGGTTGGGGTGGTATAAGCGCTGGTTGGGTTAATGCCAGTTATGACCTGGCTGCCTATGCTGAGCAGCAAGTCATGATCCGGTTCGCCTTTGGTTCGGATGCCAGTTACTCAACAGTGGATGATGCCACACTGACCGGTTTTTATGTAGATAATATTCTGGTGTCCACCGCTGCCGATACCCTGTTTTACAATGATGCCACCAGTGAAGACAATATGACTGCTTCAGGTATCCTGTGGGCAGACCTTTTTTATGATTACAGCGATCCTGCCAGCCCCAGACCTGGATCATCCTCCTGGGAAATATATCAGGAAGGTATGCAATTCAATGGTTCCCTTGATCTCACCGATATGGCTGGTAAAGATATCCGGATCATGTGGAGAACCAGAATTGATGATAATAATGATGGTGGTGACGGAACTGGTTTTCACATTGATGATGTAAGTGTTTATAAAACCTCGCAACTGATCCTGCCGGTTCCTGCTGATGTCACCGCTGAAGCAATGGCTGGTGAAGTAGCCCTTAGTTGGACCGATGTGAATGAATCTCAAGAAGTTACTTTTGCCCATGGTGATGAGACTCTGGAATCATTTATCGCCGGCTCTGTTCCCTGGATGTCTGGCCAGGTCGTTGGATCAGCCTGGACATCCCGCTATGAAACTGGACTACCCACCACCCTGCAGACCTTTTCCTATGTCTTAAGTAGTGGCAATACGACTGATCCTGGCTCCATTTTGCCCATTATTGTGACAGTCTGGGATGATAATGAAGAAATCATATTTGAAAGTGAACCCGTAACTGCTACTGCCATGGATGAACTCATGACCTACGATCTGAGTCCAGCCAATATTTCTGTTATCGGTAGCTTTTATGTTGGGTGGGCCTATACCGATACCACAGCACCTTTTGTTGCTCTGGATTCCGATAGCCCCTATGAAGGTGAAGCCTACGGCTGGCATCCTGAAGGTACCATGCTGAGCCTTACTGGCACTGGTATGGACGGTAACTATGCCCTTTATGCAACTGGTGTCACCAGCTCTGCAGGAGGTTTTACTTACAATGTATATCGTCGGGAAGCAGACGCTGGCTTTACCACACCGCTCAACGACACACCCCTGGCAGCAGCCTTCTATACCGATAATACGGTAACCAATGGTGTTGGCTATTACTACGCGATCACCACTGTCTTTGAAGGTGATGAGGGTGATTTCTCAGATGAAGTCTACGTGTTGCCTGAATCAGCTTCAGTCTATACCATGGCCAATGATGATGGATCATCAGAATTTGGTTTTAACCTGGGTGCCGGTGGTTATCAAGCTGTAAAATTCACTCCCGATGGTTATCCAACCCTGATCAAGCGTCTCAAACTGTATGTTCATGGAAACCCCACTGGTACCGCCAGTGCCATTGCCTATGTCTGGGATGATGATGGTGATGATGGCATGCCTTTAGGTGAGTTCAAGAGAACAGGTTGGAGCGGACTGGTCCACGGCTGGAATGTTAAAGATATCTCAGCTGACTCGATCTGGATCACCTCAGGTTCCTTTTATGTTGGTGCCAAGGAAGTGAATTCCACTCCGTCTTTGGGTGCTGATACAGACAATTATAGTGGTTTGTCTTTTTACAATGCCGGTGAAGGGTGGGACAATATGTCCAATCTGGGGCTGAGTTATAACCTGATGTTTCGGGCTGATGTAGATAGCGCCTTTGTCGTTGTCGGGATCGATGATGTTCCCAATGCTGGAATACCATCTCAATATGCTCTATCACAGAATTACCCCAATCCCTTCAACCCTGCCACTATTATCGATTATGCACTGCCAGAAGCTGGTAATGTTGAATTGAAGATCTTTGATCTTACCGGTCGCCAGGTTGATGTTATCGTACAGGAGCATCAGGCTCCCGGTTACTATACCGTTGAACTGGATGCCTCGCACATGAATTCAGGTATTTATATCTATTCATTGAATACTGGCAAGACCCATATCACACGGAAAATGATATTACTGAAATAAGTTAGACCAAGACAGATGTGACGAGTTGAAAGTGGATCACCATCTACTTTCAACTCGTTTCTTTAGGGGGCATGTGAGGATAAGATGAAAAAAATTATAATACTATTTGGGCTGGCGATATCCATTGCATTAGCCTCTGGATCAGAGGATGCAGCTTACTATGGTGACCGAATGCTTATTTGTTTGCAGCCGGATATCGCTGTTCAAACCATCAGCTTTCGAGACAATACGCCTGTTACCGGACTGGCCAGTTTGGATCAACTCCTGGAATTACGTGAGATCACAGGTATGGAAAAATGGCTGCCAGCCGCCACACCTGACGATATGGTAGAGGATGTGATTCTATCCAACATTTATCGGTTAAGCTTTGATGTAAATCGCTGGGATATCAATCAGGTGATCGCAGATTTTTCCAAAGATGCTCACATCCTATATGCTGAGTTGGAAGCCATCGAACGCTTCTTATACACTCCCAATGATACTCGTTATGGATCACAGTGGTTTCTGCCGAAAATCGATGCGAATGAAGCCTGGGATCTCTGGGATATTGCAGGTGGCAGTTTGCCTGGTGATACAGGGATTATTCTGGCCAGCGTTGACTCAGGCGTTCAGTACACCCACCCCGATCTATGGCGCAGTTCCTGGATCAATCAGGCTGAGGTTCCAACTGATATATTTGATGCAGTTGACACCGATTCTGATGGTGTTGTCACTGCCGAAGAGGTTGTCGCCTATATTGAGGAGGATTACAACTCCAGTGGTTCGATCAATCTTCAGGATGCCCTGCATGCAAGTTCACCCTTTATGGATGGGGTGGATGATGATAATTGGGACAATAATCCCTCCACCTATATTGATGACCTGATAGGCTGGGATGTCTCTGGTTCCACCAGTGGTAATGACCCTGACAATGATCCAATGGGAGCCACATCAGGTGCTGATGCCAGCACACGGATGCACGGAACCCATGTAGCCGGACTCCTCTGTGCCACTACCGACAACACTACAGGCATTGCCAGTGTTATTTATAATGGCTCATTGATGTCAGTCAAGTGTTTGTATGACCAGGATTCACAGGGCTACATCTCAGGTGGTTACTCAGGAATGTTGTATGCCGCCAAAGCTGGAGCAGATATTATCAACTTATCATGGGGCGGAACGGGTTACAGCAGTTCTAGCCAGAATACCATTAATCTGATCTACGATACTTACGGGGCGCTTCTGGTTGCCGCAGCCGGCAATGGAGATGATTATGGAAATCCGACTGATACCCCTCACTACCCGTCAGGTTATGATAAAGTCGTTTCAGTTACCGCTGTGGGTTCATCTGACAATTTTTCATGGGCCAACTATGGAGATGAGGTGGGGACTCCCGGAGTAAACGGATATTTTTCAGGTATCAGTCTGGCTGCCCCCGGTGAGAATATTCAGAGTACCGTATACACTACCAACGGATCGTATGCATCCTGGCCGGGAACTTCTATGGCTTCCCCCATTGTGGCTTCCTGTTTTGGTTTACTGAAATCAGCCAGCCCTGACCAGGATAATGACTGGTTGGTTGAGAATATGCTTAGTTCCGCTGATCCAATTGATGACATCAACCCGAACTATGCCGGTCTATTGGGTAGTGGTCGGGTAAATATTTACACCACTCTGGCTCATACGCTCTTTCCACTCCTGAGCTATGATTCACATAGCCTGCAGATGATTGTGGATAATGGCGATGGTGTTCTCTCACCAGGCGAAGAAGCCAAGATGAGGGTCAACCTGTATAATGAGCCAGGTTGGGTGGATGCGGTTAGTGTCACGGCTATTTTACGCAGCAGTTCGGAATATGTAACGATCTCGGATAGCACAGCCAGTTATGGTGACATATTTAATGGCAATATTGGGGTCAACATACTGGATCGCTATCAGTTTGCCATTGCTGCTGATGCACCTTCAGGTCAATTTCCCTTTACTTTGGAAGTTACGGCCAATGAAGCAAGTGGGCACGCTTATACAGTCCTGGTTGAATTCAATGTTGAAGCCAGTATCTGGCAATTGAATTTTCCCCTGGTCTCAGGCATCATAAAAGGTGGAAATGCCATTGTCGATCTGGATGGTGATGGAAGTAAAGAGATCATTTTCGGTGCAGAAGATAGCTTGGTGCATGCCATCAAACAGGATGGCACTGAACTGGAAGGCTTTCCCTTTCTTACAGGTAATAAGATCGAAGCTACCCCTGCTGTTGGAGACATTGACAATGATGGTGACCTGGAGATCGTAATTGGATCCAAGGACTATAATTTATACGTGATCCACCATGATGGCAGCTCTGAGATCATCTATACCTCCACTCGGTATATATTTGCCACGGCTACGCTTTTTGACCTGGACAATGACGGTGATCTGGAGGTCATTGCAGCTTGTTACAACAACGATTTGGCTGTGGTCCATCATGATGGTACTCCTTTTGGAAGTTTCCCACTCATGCTTGAAGATCATCTTACCGAAGCGGTTGCTGTTGGAGATGTGAATGGCGATGGTAATGTCAATATTGTGGTTGGTACCTGGGGTGACCGGGTGCACGTTCTGAATCTTGATGGTACTGATGTAGCTGGATTTCCTATTGTGCTCACTGATCGGTTGAAATCTGCCCCGGTGATCGCCAACATAGATAACAGTCCAGATGGAAGCCAGGAGCTCCTATTTGGCTGTGATGATAACTATTTTCACGCATACGATGCCACTGGTGCTGAGCTGTGGACATATGCTACATCTGGGCAAAATATCCAAACTGATCCCGCTGTCTGTGATATGGATGGTGATGGTGATCTGGAGATCGCATTTGGCAGTCTTGATCGCAGCGTTTACGTTCTGGATCATAACGGAGCTGTGTTGGATGGCTGGCCTCAGGTTACTGGTGCCGTGATCTACAGTTCTCCAGCTGTTGCAGATGTGGATGGTGACGGGGAGGCGGAGATTTTCTTCGGCTCCAATGATTTCTTTATCTACGGTTTTAATCTGGATGCTAGTGTCCTGGCTGGATTTCCAACCGAAACCAGCAATAAGAGCCAGGGTGCTCCCAGTATCGGTGATTTTGATGCAGATGGTGATGTTGAGATCGTGATTGGAACAGATGATTACCTCGCTGTGCTTGATCTTAACAGCGCTGGAAATGAAGCCGGTTACTGGCCAACCCATAGAGGAAATTTACACCGTACAGGTGCTGCTCAGGCTCCGGTTGCAATTCGGGAGGGAAATAGTTTACCTGAGCACTATCAATTGCATGCAAATTATCCCAATCCCTTTAATCCCATCACTCAGTTGAGCTTTGAGTTAACCAGGTCTGGCTTTGTGGAACTGCAGATCCTCGATATTCGGGGCCGGGTTCTAAAGACATTGGTTTCTGAGCATCTGGCTCCGGCCAGCTATTCAGTATCCTGGAATGGTCAGTTTAATGGGAAGCCGGCAAGTGCAGGTATCTATCTGTATCGGCTTTCAACACCTCGCGGTGATCTGATCCGAAAGATGACCCTGCTTAAGTAAGCAATAAGCCCAAGATCAATCAGAGAAGCCTCCGTTCCCCGGGGGCTTCTCTGATTAGTATACCACCCCCACAGTAATACGATAAATTGCCAGTCAGTTCCTATTGAGACGGTGACTTGAAATTGATCGCTTCTGGATGCAGCTTGCAAATAAATATTATGCTCCATTAAAATTTCTGTAAATGTGGACTACAATTGGCAGTACCAGACCTGTCCTCGTGTGGAATACGGCTTATAGGGCTCTTGGAATCAATCCCAGCCAGGTGATCAGGTGAGTTTGAGAAGGTATTAAGTGAGCCCTATATTGTTGCAATTATGGAAGTTATGTGATAATATCATGTTTGGAGTGAGAGGGAACGCTGGTGTTGTAAAAAAGATAATTGAACTATTTCCAGGTATTTTGGAAAAAGTTGTTGTGAAGAGCTAGTCAGCAGATTATTATCGCGCCGCTTTATGACAGGAGAATGGGTAGAGGTGCCAAAATGACACGAAACTTTTTTCAATAAGTTGATATTTAGTGTTGCTGAGGCATAGGTGCCAGAGTATATTTGCGAGCTTTCGAAATATGAGAGCGGAGAACGCAAAAACTTCTCCTTGATTTTTGAAAAATGGGTATGCACGGTCTAGGTCAATATGAGGTATCTCATTTGACGATACCGACAATTACAATGAGTTAAATAAGTAAAATAGAATAGAGTCATAAACAAACTACAATGGAGAGTTTGATCCTGGCTCAGGACGAACGCTGGCGGCGTGCTTAACACATGCAAGTCTAAGGAGAACGGATTCTTCGGAGTCCTATTAAACTGGCGAACGGGTGAGTATCGCGTAGACAACTTGCCCAGAGATTTGGGATAACACTGAGAAGTTGGTGCTAATACCGGATA
>JAYEKW010000079.1 GCA_034716895.1 Candidatus Neomarinimicrobiota bacterium | reverse complement strand
TGTTGTTTTTGATCCGATAGTTATAGATGTCTTGCATATCCTTCATAACCTGGAATACCTGGAAGAATCCATGCCAATGGGCATAGTCAGGTCCATTCATCGCAGCACCCTGACGGGCACGACGACCAGTATGGTGCCAGAGATAGTACATCAACTCTTGATAACCATCTTTCCATGGATCTTTTTTGAGCAGACCCTTGGCAGCTAGTTCTTTCTTCATTTTCACTGCTTCATCCCAGTAGGTATTGTACAATGCAACGGCACTGTCCAAAGTTTGTCTGGTGTTATCGGTGTGGCTTTCACCATGACAGTTGACACAGACTTTACGCATCAACTTGTCACCTTTGACACCATCACCCCGGACGCCACTACGAATTTCACTACGCTTGTGCATCAGGTCCCACTTGAGACGATCATTAACGTTGTGGGTTGTTTCCAGTTCACCAATACCAGACATATGACACACTGCACAGGTTGGTGCTCTGTAGTCGCCAGGCTGCCAAGTTCCAGGAGCACTGTCCCATTCCCAATCTTCACCATCGGTCAAGAAAATCTGACCGTGCTTAGACTCAAGGTAAATTTCGATATCGGGATGATCAGGACCCAGGTGACAACTGGCACAGGCTTCGGGCTTACGAGCTTCTGCAACAGAGAACTTATGTCGGGTATGACATACCGTACAGGTACCAACAGAACCATCAGGATAAAGAGTACCAACACCGGCAGGCCAGGTGCTGTTGATTGGTTTATTGTCAGGGCCAAGTTCAATTTCTGAACCGTGGCACATAATGCAACCGGAAGTTCGTGATGCGTTATTGACTAAAGACCCTTCTTCTACACCCAGAAAAGCTGCTCCTTCATGTTGATGTTGCAGAGCAACCAGTGCGCCGCCTGCTTTCTTTTCGTCATAAACAGCATCACGAGATAGGTTTGCGTGGCCGCTCTTCAGGAACTCATCAACTTCAGATGGGTGACAACGTGCACAGGTTGCAGAGGAAACCATCGGAGAAATAAAGGTTTGACTCCCTTTTAAACCAGAACACTGACTTGCCATTGGAGAGTTTGACTCAACAACGTGACAGTCATAACAAGAAACGCCAGCACTTGCCATATTTCCAAGTTTCCAGTCTTCGACAATCCCTGGCGTCTTTTCAGCATGACATTCTATACATTTTGCCGCTTCCGGGGTGTAGCCACGTTTGATCTCAATCTTGCGTGGTGCCAGGTTCGGGGAATTGGCAGCAAAAGCCATTCCACTCCAGACCAGCAGGCAGGCAAGGCTGATCAATCCAATTTTTCCATAAATTTGTTTCACTTTAAACCTCCTTTTCGTTTAGTTATTTTTCCGACGCATAGAATTCTTCGACTGTCTGCAGCATATTTTTGTGTCCAACATGCATGTGACATTCGGCACACATTTTGTTTGCTTCACCCCGCATATAAGACCGGTGAGCGATCAAGCCGCCCTTGGATATTCCCGGAGGGGTCAGGTTGTGGTGACAACGGTGACAGGCGCTGTCAAAAGTGAACTTGAGACGATTTTCCTCGGTATTGGCAGCCCAATCGAAACTTTTTCCATCAATTGTAAAATTGTGCCAAATATCGCTTGCTCCAGTTCTTGCCTTTGTGACCAGGTAGTTCACGAAACCGTCATGTGGCAGATGGCAGTCTACGCATTGTGCAGTAAAACCTTGAGGGTTTTTACCGCCGTGGACAGAAGCTTTCCACGAGGTTCTAAATGGCTCCATGACGTGGCAACTGACACAGAATTCATCTGTGTTGGTTGATTCCACCATGAAACCGGAAGCCAGAACCAGGACCATCGCACCCACAACGCCAAACATCGCTCCAAAAATCAAAAACTTTTTCGCGCCGGACTTACTTGGGGTTTCGTTACTCGACATTCAATCACCTCCTTACTTGAGTGGCAGTCTTAGTACCTTTCGAGGAAATTTAACTTATGAAAAAAACTACTGTAGTAAAAAGTATCAGAATTCAGCTTGACAGCAACAAATTAGCCAACATATTTTATACTGCAACGGACATGCCACAATAAATGCTCTATTTTTCAGTAGTATATGTTTGTTTGAATGTTGTTTTTGTTACCAGTGGGTAGCCTTCTCGCTGTCTCTTGTGTTACCGTTTGGTAGCAATATCTCTGAATACGTAACCTCCTATGATTAGTAAGGGTTTTCGTTGCTATGCAGTTAAAAACTAAACTTATCCTTCTGATCAGCCTGGTGATTTGTATCTCTTATGGAATCACCTTTTATCGTACCTCCAGTTTTCAGGAAGATCTGGTTGTCGAGCAGGCGACTCAGCAGGCAAAAATGCTTTTCAATCAGATCCGCCTGACGCGGCAATGGGTATCAGATCACAATGGTCTTTTCTTCGTAAAAACTTCCGGCGTGGAAAGTAATCCATTTCTTGAGCAGGGGGAGATTCAAGACAGCCGGGGCAACTGGCTGGTCAAGCGCAACCCCGCCATGGTGACCCGGGAGTTGTCAGCTTATGCGGCGAAAGAGGGAATGGGGCAGTTTAATGTCACCAGTCTGAAACCGATGAATCCGGACAATGCTCCTGATGATTTCGAGCGACGCAGTTTAGTCAAATTTGCCGATGGGATCGATGAAGCAATAGAAATTGAACAGGTTGCAGGGAGTTATCGCCTCCGTTACATGGCCCCATTGACGGTTGATTCTCAATGTTTAAATTGCCATGACCAGCAGAACTATACCGTTGGCGATATTCGAGGGGGGATGAATATTACTGTGCCGATGAATTGGGCTTACGCAGAAATCAAAGCCAATAATCAGATGTTACTGTGGATAGCTCTGGCAACTATTATTATCGTCTCTCTCAGTATCTATCTGTTGTTTAATTCCCTGGTCGCCAGACGATTGAAGTTACTTGCCGGAGTGATGGATCACTATCCGGAACAATCTTTTCCCACAGCTAGAGTACCCGATGATGAAATCGGGGTGTTGAGCAAACATTTCCATAAGCTTTGTTTGCGACTTGAAACATCGCAAAAGGAGCTTGATGAATCCCGTGAACAGGTTTTTCAAAGTGAAAAACAGGCCGCATTGGGTCGCCTGGTTGCCGGGATTTCCCATGAAATCAACAATCCACTTGGGGGAATGCAGAACTGTATCCAAACCATGCAGCGGAACATGGATCAACCTGAACTGCAAAATCGCTATCTGACATTGCTGGGACAGGGCCTCGAAAGGATTAAAGGGACGGTACAGCAGTTACTGAATATTGGCAGAAAAGAACCTCTGGAAACCAAATTGGGCGATGTTGATGCCATGATTCAGGATTGTCTGGAACTGACTTGCATGGGGCAAAAGCAGATCCAACTGGATCTACAATTGAATATTGGCAAGCCGGTGACGACCGGGGTTGAAGCTCTCCGTCAGGTGATGATGAATATTGTTGGGAATGCTGTTCAGGCTATCGGCGCAAACGAAGGGATGATCAAAGTTGTCAGCCGATTGGAGGATGGATCTATCCGTATTGAGGTTTTCGATACTGGTTCTGGTATCAGTTCTGAACATCTGAATAAAATTTTTGAACCCTTTTTTACGACCAAGGAAGTTGGAGAAGGAACCGGCCTGGGACTTTCCGTCTCCGATTCATTAATCAAACGTTTGGGAGGTCATATTGCTGTGCAAAATAACCCGGGTGGTGGAGTTTGTTTTGTGCTGACGATTCCAGTTGAGGAAAACTGATGAATACGCG
>JAYEKW010000078.1 GCA_034716895.1 Candidatus Neomarinimicrobiota bacterium | reverse complement strand
CTCTTTGAGCCTTTGCTTGTCCGGCGTAGCTCTTCCAGCGAAGATGGATGTCTTCGTGGCAAAAGAACTTACACTGCTGCGAGGTGATGACTCCTGATGCATACGGCTATCTCAGGCCAGCTTAATAACCTTCGCAGGTTCAAATAGTATAAATGATTGTTTGCTTTTGCAACCAGTTGAATAATATTCAACGGAATTGCCAGGAAAGTCTAAAGAGGACAGAAGTGCTTTGTGCGGGTAACTGCAAAAGAACCTGGTAAGAAGGAAGCCACCTCAGGTGGTATGTTTTAAGAAAGAGGTACATGTACAAATGACTGATCAAGTAGTCAACGGTGTGGTTAAGTGGTTCAATGATGAAAAGGGCTACGGATTTATTCAGCAGGAAGACGGTCCAGATGTGTTTGTTCATTATCGAGCGATCAATTCAGAAGGCCGCCGCTCTCTGAAAGAGGGACAAAATGTTACTTTTAATGTCACACAGGGCGAAAAAGGTCCTCAGGCTGAGAACGTTACTGCTGTCTAATTCTTTTTGAGAATTTAGCTAAACGCCGGGCTCTTAGGAGTACCGGCGTTTTTTATTTATAAACGGAACAAAAACCAGCTAAAATACTTGTGTAAGTGCATTCTATCCATTATAGAGGAGCGAATGGCGTGGGTGTATTTCCCTCCCGATTGTTGAGAAAAAAACAAGGAGAATTCCTGAAATATGTATAGAAAAGTTGCCGTTGTCACTGGAGCAAATAGAGGATTGGGTTACGCACTCACCAAGGCTTTGGCTGAAGATGATTATAAAGTATTTATGGTGGGGCGCAACAAGATCGAGATCGATAACGCTTCGGCAAAGCTGCAGGAAGCGGGACTAAATGTAGAAGGCTTTGAAGCCGATGTCAGCAAAGCCCGGCATATCACCGCACTTTCGTCTTATGTTCAATCTCAATACGACCATTTAGATTTGCTCATCAATAATGCCGGCGTCATAATCGAACCGGGCGGATTGGATAGCCAGGTAACTTGTTTTACTGTTAATCCTGATCTGGTTGAGGAAGCCTATTCGATCAACACGGTTGGCGCATTGCGTCTGGTACAGGTTTTTTATGATTTGATCCTGAAATCTCGGCGACCGCGGATCGTGAATGTTTCAACCGGAATGGCGACTTTGAGCAAAATGGAAGCTGGCTGGCCGGCTTACCGCATGTCTAAAGCGGCCATGAACGCGCTTACCGGTATTCTGGCGGCAGAGTTTGAAGGGACACGGGTCAAGGTCAATTCTGTATGCCCCGGCTGGGTAAGAACCGACATGGGTGGCCCCAATGCTGAACGTTCTATTGAAGAGGGCGTAGAGGGTATCTTGTGGGCGGCGAAATTACCACCCGATGGTCCTTCCGGTGGTTTCTTCCGGGACGGGAAGCCAATTCCCTGGTAAAAATCCGGTAAAGAATATGTTATTAAAACCCCGTGCATTGTCATGGGGTTTTATTTTGAGGGGGTGTTTATTATTTCCTGAAGAGACAACGCCGGCGTTGTCTCTTCAGGATTGCACGGATTGGGAATTGATGAGAATCAGATTATCTTGCCAGGTAATTAGCCTAATAATGGAGATTTCAAATGTACACACCAGAACCAACCCGCTATGATGCAATGATCTATAAAAGATGCGGGATCAGCGGTATTAAATTACCTCAGATCTCTCTTGGTTTATGGCATAATTTCGGTGAAAAAGACGATTACAAGAACGCCCGGCAGATGCTCCAACGGGCTTTTGATCTGGGTATCACTCATTTTGATCTGGCGAATAACTACGGACCTCCTTATGGTGCCGCAGAGAGCACTTTCGGGAAAATTCTCAAGGACGATCTGAGTGCTTACCGCGATGAGTTGCTTATTTCAACCAAAGCAGGTTGGGACATGTGGCCGGGACCCTATGGTGATCTGGGTAGCCGAAAATATCTTATTGCCAGCCTTGATCAAAGTCTCCAACGGTTGGGTTTGGATTATGTTGATATCTTTTATCACCATCGCCCTGATACGGGCACCCCGCTGGAAGAAACCATGGGAGCATTGGATCAGATCGTTCGTAGTGGCAAGGCGCTTTATGTTGGCATCTCCTCTTATAACCCTGAACAAACCAGACAGGCTGCAAAAATTTTACGAGATATGGGAACACCTTGTTTGATCCATCAGCCCAAATACAATATGTTCCATCGTCAGCCTGAAGCTGGTCTTATGGATATGTTGGTCAAGAATGGCGTAGGCTCTATTGTGTTTTCCCCCCTGGCTCAGGGTTTACTCTCTGATCGGTATCTAGCAGGGATTCCCGCTGATTCCAGGGCTGGCAGGGATGGACGCTATCTGAAACCAGAATTTATCAAGCCGGAAATGCTGGAAAAAGTGCAGGCTTTGAGTGGGATCGCTAATCAACGGGATCAAACCATGGCTCAAATGGCCATTGCTTGGGTGCTACGCCAAAAGGGTGTCACCTCCGCTTTGATAGGTGCTTCCAAAGTATCACAGATCGATGATGCGGTGGGAGCGTTGAAAAATTTGAGTTTTAATGAATCAGAGTTATCAGAAATTGAGACAATCCTCAAGCGTTGAAGCATAAATGGTATTAAACACAAATTAAACCCGAAAAAAAGCCAGTGTAAGCTCGCCACTATATTGGTCTTTCTTCCTTCCCTCGGGGAGGTGTCCTGTCTTACCACGGTGTAGTGTCAGAGGAGTGAAGATGGGGAGGACAGAGGAGGTATTCTCCCTGCACAGAATCAGAAATTACCTCTCAAAAAACTATTTCACCAGCATTAATTTCCGAATCAGAGTTTCATTTTTAGTTCGAATTCGACACAAATAAACCCCTGAGCTATCCTCGATCCGGGGTTGCCAGGTAAAACGGTGTTCTCCGGTAGATAAATTGGTCATATCCTGATAATACTCACGCTTGCCATGCAGATTAAATATCTCAAGGGTCAGGTCGCTCGGTTCCCGTAGGATCACCCTCATTGTTAGATTTCCATTGAAGGGGTTGGGATAAGTCAGTAACTGTAGTTGGTCAGGAAGGTTTTCAGGTTGGTCAAGATTTGTGGTTTGCACTACAGCTGTAGTCATTAACCCCCAATGATCTGAGGGGTAGTTTGTTCCATCATAGGTGACGAAAAATTTGAGGGATGACTGAAGAATAACTGGCTGATAATCATTTTTCACAAAGACGTAATCAATTTTTTTTATAGGATTATTTGAGGGATAGGTGTAGCCCGAAAGTGTGGGATGCAAAAGATTCCAGCTTGATGAATACTCACTTAACAGAGCAATTGGATCGCTGGCGGGGGTGCAATTAAAATCACCGGTGAGTATGGCGGGACCGGGAACCGAAGCAGTTTTGCTATTGATAAAGCTTCTGATCGAATTTATCTGCTGGACGCGAGTGGCATTGTCTTCATCCCGATAAGCCAAATGAGTGGTAAAGAAATGGAGAGGAACCCCCTGGATATTAAGCTGATTCCAGAGCACTTTTCGCGGAAAAACAGCAACGGGCAGACTTTGATAGCCACTGGCTGTTATCGGCCATTTGGAAACAGTACCGATTCCTTCACTGTAAGAGGAATAGGCCGTATGGGTCATTTGCCAGTAAACATAATAATCAGATCCGAAATAGATGGAGAGTGAATCAGCAATAGTTTGAGCCATGTTATCAGAAGACGAATGCTGGGCAACTTCCTGAAGACCCATGATGTCAGGATCCAGAATTTTAAGCTCCTGGATGATCGCTTGAAGTCGGGCGGGGTAGTCGGTTCCTGGTTTCATTCCCTCAATATTGTAGGAGAGGATCTTCAGCGTGTCTTGGGCCACCGCCATGGAGACGGTTAAGGTCAGTGCCAGAAAAAGGCTTGGTATCAGGTGTGTTTTCATGGGTATAATATATTTCAGATTTCGATCATGATAAATTTTATCTTCTACTAACAGTAATAATTACTATCTTCAGTGATAATAAATAAAATAAGGGGTATAAAAGATGCCAACGATTAACAGATATGTAGACATTTCAACAGTAGACAAAGAAGCAAAAAAGGATTACATCGACAGACATTCAGCCTTTGTGCATTGTGCTGACGCAGCCACAATGAACAAGCCATTTATCGTTAAGGTAAAGGTGGGAAACGAATATGTGCACCCCGATGATTTTGACCATTACATCGCTTATGTACAACTTTGGAATGGTGAAACCTTATTAGGCCAGGCTAATTTCACTCCTGGTACACTGGGAAATATGGGCGGTCAGGTTGAAGTTGATTTCAAAATTGTTCCGACAAAAAAGAAATTGAAATTAACAGGAATGGCCTATTGCACCAAGCACGGCCTTTGGGAATCAACCGTTGTTGAGGTTACTGTTTCTGAGTAAAGATTAAGCTCTGCAATATTGAAAATAGCTCAGTACTATTTTCACAACAAACCCTCTCAAGAATAATTTTTTGAGGGGGTTTGTTTGTATTGCCACATTCTGAGGAAAGTTAAATCTAAACAAGCTAAATCGATATAATACCAAATGTACCTCCAACCAGCACCCTGACTTCTTCAGTTTTTTTAAAAACCATTCGTGAAATTAGCGAAATTCGCGGTTACTCCCAAAAGAAAGAAAACAGTCAAAAGAATCCGCGTAATCTGTGATTGCTTTAAAAGGAAAACCATGTTTTGTCGCCAGACTTTCAGATTAGATTAAACGTTATTCAAAATATTGAGATAGATACTGGACGAAGGAATATTTTATGGAACGGAAAATCAGGGTCATTCTGGCAAAGCCCGGTTTGGATGGACACGACCGCGGTGCCAAGGTATTAGCCAATTCTTTTAGAGATGCAGGGATGGAGGTTATTTATCTGGGATTGAGACAGACCCCGGAAATGATCGTTGCGGCAGCTCTTCAGGAAGATGTTGATATTGTTGCTCTAAGTATTCTTTCTGGGGCACACATGACCATTTTCCCCAAAGTATTGGAATTGATGAAGAATGAAGGCTTAACTGATGTGCTGCTTACCGGTGGAGGAATTATTCCGGAAGCTGACTCCAAAACCTTGAATGAACTTGGTGTCGGTCGATTGTTCGGACCAGGAGCCAGCCTGGTTGAGATCAATGATTATATTACAAGTTGGGTTAAGGAAAATCGTAAATGAGTCACAATGACCGCCTTGACAAACTGAAAAAACTGCGAGCAGAGGCTCTTCTGGGAGGCGGCCAGGATCGCCTGGATGTTCAACATGCAAAACAAAAACTTTCAGCCAGAGAACGCTTGGATCTGTTGCTTGACCCCGGATCATTTGAAGAGATGGGGATGCTGGTTACCCATCGCTCCACCAGTTTTGGCCTGGACAAACAAAAATTCCTGGGAGATGGGGTTGTCACGGGTCATGGGACGATCAATGGCCGAAGGGTCTTTATTTTCAGTCAGGATTTTACCGTCATGGGTGGTTCTCTTTCTGAGGCATATGCGGAGAAGATCGTCAAGGTGATGGATTTGGCAGCCAAGGTGGGAGCGCCAGTGATCGGGTTAAATGATAGTGGGGGTGCCCGTATTCAGGAAGGGGTGGTCAGTCTGGCCGGGTATGCTGATATCTTTTTGCGAAACACCCTTATGAGTGGCGTTGTCCCTCAAATTTCTGCTATTCTGGGACCTTGCGCCGGTGGGGCTGTTTACTCCCCAGCCATTACAGATTTCATTTATATGACCAAAGGCACGAGCTATATGTTTGTAACGGGTCCCGAGGTAGTTAAAACCGTTACTCATGAAGAAGTAAGCAAAGAAGATCTTGGAGGTGCCACTGCTCATGGATCTAAATCAGGAGTGAGTCATTTTACCTGTAACAATGAAATCGAAGTTCTCGAAGGCATTAAAAGACTGCTCAGTTTTATTCCTCAGAATAATCTGGAAGAGCCACCAAGAATTTCCTGTGATGATCCTGTCGATCGAGCCGATGACGCTCTCAACACAATTATACCGGAGAATGCCAACAAGCCTTATGACATGAAAGATGTTATAAAAATGGTAATTGACGAAGGTGATTTTTACGAAGTTCATGCAGAATATGCCATGAACATGGTCGTTGGCTTTGTTCGAATGAACGGAAAACCAGTTGGGGTTATAGCCAATCAGCCTGCACATCTTGCTGGTGTATTGGACATCGATTCCGCAGTAAAGGGTGCTCGTTTTGTACGATTCTGCGATGCTTTCAATATTCCCTTGCTGACCTTTGAAGATGTGCCGGGTTTTTTACCGGGAACAGACCAGGAATGGGGCGGTATCATTCGCCACGGAGCCAAACTGTTGTATGCTTTTGCTGAAGCCACCGTACCGAGAGTAACGGTGATTACCCGAAAAGCCTACGGCGGTGCCTACGATGTGATGAATTCCAAACACATCCGTGGTGATATCAATTTTGCCTGGCCCGGTGCAGAGATCGCTGTAATGGGTGCCAAGGGAGCCACAGAAATTATTTTTCGCAAGGAGATCGCCAGAGCTGAAGATCCTGAAAAAGCTTTGGAAACCTTAACCAGTGAATTTTCAGAGCGCTTTGCCAATCCGTATTCTGCAGCTGAAAGAGGCTATGTTGATGAAGTTATTGAACCGAATAAAACGCGTTTAAAAGTAATCAGAGCCTTTGAAATGCTGGAAAATAAAGTGGATTCGAACCCACAAAAAAAACATGGGAATATCCCGCTGTAGGGAGAGGGGCTTCAAATGGATGTTAGAAATCGTGATGAGTTGTTAAAAAAACAGGAAAAATTAGAAGCCTACCTGTTGGAAAATCCGCAATCGACACTGTTTGCCTGGTATGCCCGACAGAATATGGAAGCCGGTGAGTTGAACCGGGCTTTAAGTATCTGTCTTTTAGGGCTCCCAAATGTTGAACACAAAGGTGTTCTCCACAAACTCTTGGGCGAGATCTTTTTGGCGAAAGGGGAGGTTACCCAGTCAATGAAACATCTGGTTGAATGTATTTTAACCAAAGAACCATTTCCGGGAGTGATCATTGAGGTAATGAAGAATCTTGGTGATACTATGGAAGCTGAGCAGGTTGCCTTTTTGGTCTATCTGTTGAATAAAGCTTTGCCAGGACATCCCGATGCGACAAAATTTTATCAAAAATACCCCAGCGCTCGAAATCTCACAGTACAGCCTGGACAGTATAAGTTTTTGGAAGAACTAGCGGCCAGTCTTGAGCGTTCCGCTTTGGTTGAAGTATTACCCCGGGATGAAGATAAAGAAGAGCCTTTGACCATCGCACCAGAGATTGAAACCTCCAAGTCAGAACCAGAAGAAGAAGTTGTTATTGAATTTGTGACTGATGACCAACCCGTACATGAAATCCCTGATCAAGAGACAATGATTCCAGGAATTCCACCAAAGCCCACTATTGCGACTCCTGTGCAACCAACAGAACTACCAGAGCCTGCAGCACCGGCTCCTGAAAAAGAAAAACCGGTATCCAGGCAAGCGTCAGCAGTTAAACACAATATCACCCGCTCCATGGCTACGTTTACTTTGATGCAGATATTCAAAGATCAGGGGATGTATGACAATGCCCTGGAAGTTCTGGATTTTCTCCGCGAGAAATCTGCTAATACTGAGCGGATTGAAACCGAAGAAAAAGAGATTCGCGACCTCATAGCCAGAAACAATATCTAATGCCAATTAAGACGCCTTCGCAAAAAGTCCCTCTCGCCCGCCTGCGTATAACTTCGTGCGGGCAGGCAGAGCGCGCAGAGCGTTGCATTGAGTTCATCGAAATGGCGCGGAGTGTTGATATATATGGATTTAGGAGTGTTCACTATATATGGTTGTATTTAATGGTTTTAGGGCACATTTCATGAATTCTCAGATACTTCTAGCGGTTTCGTCAATTAAGTATTACAGTAAAATCAATGATGCTATTCTGTCGGTATTTGATAGTGTCGTCTGTGAATTGCAGACCAGAAGAGCGTAGATTAATTCGTGTCTAAAGCAAATGAAGGAGCTCAAGCGCCCCTTCAGCTATCAATCCTCATCGTTACCTATAATTCTGCGGATACGATTCGGGAATGTATTGAAAGCGTTATTCCAGAACTTAATTCTCTCTCCGGCGAAATCATTGTTGTTGACAATCATTCAAGAGATGAAACAGTTGGAATTCTTAAAACACTCCAGGGAAGCCATTCAGAGTTAAAAGTTGAGCTAAATCGGGTTAATCGAGGTTTTGCTGTAGGTAACAACCAGGCTCTTGAGCAATCCCGTGGTCGCCAAATATTGATATTGAATCCGGACACAATTCTAAAACCCGGTGTAGTGCCTGGTTTACTGGAAGCACTTGACGGAAGCAAAGAAATTGGGTTGGTAGCACCACAATTACGGTTTCCAGATGGACGGATCCAAAAAACCTGTCGCCGTTTCCCGAAACACCTCGATGTCATTTACAATTTGGCTGGGTTAGCCTATTCGTTTCCTCGTAACCGGGTTTTCAATGGATGGAAAATGGGTGATTTTGACCACCTGAGTCGTCGCGAAGTAGATCAACCTGCCGGAGCGGCCCTCATGGTTGAAGGAGATCTTCTAAGAAGTTTAGCTGGCTTTGATCCAAATTTTCCCATGTTCTTCAATGATGTGGATCTTTGTAAACGGATCAAGGGTGCTGGTTATAAAATATGGTATCTACCTGAGTACCACATTGTACATCTTGGTGGTGTCAGTGTGAAACAGGCAAAGTTAAAGATGACCGTGAGTTCTCATGTATCCTTCTTTCGTTATTTTGAAAAGCACTTTACCAGACTGCATCAGCAGCCGATGAATTTTCTAGTGGGAATGTTACTTTATCTATCATTGATCCCACGACTTTTAATATTAGTATTGTTTAAAGGAAAATCGAATTCCACCAGGGATACGCTTTAATGGTAGTGTTTGGGAAAAAACGCAAGGCATTGGATCTCTAGCTAAAGGATTTGGATAGATTATGAAACCCAATAAGATAAAAGCGTTTTTCTTTGATATTGGTGGGGTTCTGGTGAGGGTCAATCCCAACGTCGCAATTCAGAAAATTTCCAAACGGTTACAGATCAGTGCAGAGCAGATTCAGCAAGCCATGTCTGCAGAGCTGCTTAATACCTATGAGAAAGGTCATTTGAGCTCGAATCAGTTTTACGAACAACTATTGATCAACTATGGCAGTTCAAGAAATATTTCACTCGAGACATTTAAAACCTATTGGGAGGATATGCTGTTTCCCAACAAGGAAGGTATTGATTTTCTCAAGCGGGCTTCCAAGGATTTCCCGGTTTGGTTGTTAAGCAACACCAATGATTTCCACTATGATATTCTGATGCAGCATTTCCCCTTTATGCAATGGGTCAAAGGCGGAACCTATAGTTTTATGGTTGGCAGTATGAAGCCACAACCATTTATATATCAACAGGCCATTCGGAAAAGCGGGTTTCGTCCGGAGGAAATACTCTTTATTGATGACCTGCCAATTAATGTACAGGCTGCACAGGAACAAGGACTGCATGCAATTCAGTATAATGATCATGCTGGTTTTTGTAATGAGCTGAGCGCCTCATTCCCGAATCTGGAGTATTTAATATGAGAATTTTCAAGACAGTCCTGGCATTTAGTATGTTGGTCGGTCTGTTTGTCCTGTTGAATAATAGTCAGGGCAGCATACCCCCTCTTGGTAAATTTTTAAACCCATTTTCTGGTTTTTGGCAAAATGGAGCTGCTCTGGATCAGCTTGATGAAGTGCTTGATGTTAAGGGTTTGCGAGCTGAAGTCAAAGTCGTTTGGGATGAGCGCCAGGTTCCTCATGTTTTTGCTGAAAACACCTATGATGTGTTTTTTGCTCAGGGGTTTTTAACGGCTCGTCACCGTCTATGGCAAATGGAATTTCAAACCCATGTTGCTGCTGGCCGTGTTTCAGAGATCATTGGTTCAAAAGCACTTGAGTTTGACCGGGTTCAAAGAAGACGAGGCCTGCTTTTTGGTGCAGAGAAAACGATCAAATCCATGGAAGAGAATCCGGAGACCCAACTAATTCTCCAGGCCTATGCCAATGGGGTGAATACCTGGATAGAATCCTTGACGCCGGCGAGTTTGCCGCTAGAATACAAATTATTGAATTATAAGCCAGAAACCTGGTCGACCCTTAAAACAGCTCTATTACTCAAATTCATGGCCTGGGATCTCACCGGCCGCAACTCAGAAATGGATCTGAGCATCATTCGATCTGCCCTGGGCGAGGCATTCGTAAATCGGTTTTACCCAGATGATACCCCTCAGACAGACCCAATCATCCCTGCGGCTAAGCCGTGGCGCTTTGATCCCCTAATAACTGATGCAGAACCGGCGCCATTTGAACCACAATTTGTACGTGACCTGCGCACAGGGGAACCAGATAAAGACAATGGTAGTAATAATTGGGCGGTGTCTGGTGAGAAAACGGCATCAGGTTTCCCGATTTTGGCCAATGATCCCCACCTTGGTCTCAAACTGCCCTCTATCTGGTATGAGATTCAATTACACACTCCCGACATGAATGTTTATGGAGTATCTATGCCCGGCGCTCCTGCGGTCATCATCGGGTTTAATGAAAATATTGCCTGGGGTTTGACCAATGCCGGCAGCGATGTCATGGACTGGTTCGAACTTGAATTTAAAGATGCGAGCTATTCTGAGTATCTATATCTGGATGAGTGGGTCAGCTCAGAGCTTCGTATTGAAGAGATCATGGTTAAAGATGGTGAGGCCGTTTTGGATACATTTGCCATTACCCGTTTTGGTCCCCTGGTAAAATTTGGTGAACACCAGCTGGAAAATGGTCACCCCGTAGGATTGGCCATGCGCTGGTCCGCTCACGACCCATCCAATGAGATGAGTGCCATTCTGGGGATGAACCTGGCTGGTGATATAGAGACCTTTTTCAAAGTTCTGGAGCAGTTCAGTGCTCCGGGACAAAACTTTGCAGTAGCAGCGAAGGATGGGGATATTGCTATCAGACACAATGGTAAATTTCCATTGCGAGGACAAGATCAGGGCAAATTTGTTCGAGCCGGTCGTGATACGACTGGTGAATGGCGCCAGTGGATTCCTTATGATCAACTCCCGGTTATCTCAAACCCATGGCGCGGTTTTGTCAGTTCCGCTAACCAAAATCCTGCAGGTCAAAAATATCCTTACTATATGGGTTGGGAATATGATGACTATGAGCGGGGCTCTCGTATTAATGATCGCCTTGAACAGTTGGAGAAGATCACTTTCGAGGACATGCAGACGCTTCATATGGACAATTTTAACAAGGGTGCTCAACTGATCTTACCCCTCCTGCTTGAGCAATTAGACCTGTCAACGCTTATTGATGATCAGGTTGAGATCGTTGAAGATCTGAAGCAGTGGAATTATGTTTCTGATCCGGATCAAAAAGCTGCTTTGTTCTATAAACAGTGGTGGGTTCGCCTGGAGGAGGCGATCTGGAATGATGATTTGACCCTTTTTGGTGAAGTTCGAGAGCTGCCGACCCGTTCAGTAACAGCCAAATTATTATTGGAAGAGCCTGGCTTGGTTTACTATGATGATATCAATACTCCAGAGCAGGAAGGTCGTCAGGAGATCATTAATAAAGCTTTTCAGAAAACGATTGTTGACTTGAAAAAGACCTTGGGCGACTACGGTGAAACCTGGGAGCTGGGTCGAGCTCGGGGGACAGATATCAATCATCTACTTTCAGTTAAGGGACTGGGACGAACCGGTCTGTTTACCGGAGGAGGCAGTGGAATAGTCAATGCCACCAAGAAAAAGCACGGACCGTCGTGGCGCATGCTGGTTGAATTGGGTGACTTTCCAAAAGCCAGATGCATTTATCCAGGTGGCCAATCAGGTAACCCCGGATCTGTCTTTTATGATAATGCCATAGATGACTGGGTGCGCGGTAATTATTATGATATTCACTTTCTCACGACCCCTGATGTGACCAATAATTCAAAACTCACAATGACCAGTTTAAGGAATTACCAATGATCAGCACACTCATTTCTCTCATACTTGTATTTATCTTACAGTTTCTGTTCTATTCCTGGTGGTGGATCATCCTGATTCCTCTGGTACTGGGCTTTTGGGAGCGGGATTCAGTTGTCTCGGCGGCATTTGGCAATGGTCTTGGGATATTTTTACTTTGGTTTGGAGCAAGTCTTTATCAATGGAACAATGGTGGTGAGATCATTGTAGGGCGTGTTGTCGAGGTGATGGGGGCTGGTTCTGGCTTTGTGCTGGTGCTTGCCACTGGCCTTCTGGGTTTTGTTGTTGCTGCAATAGCAGGATATGCCGGATTTTCGTTGCGCAAAATATTGATCAAGGAATATCAAATTTAAAGATTGCCCTGTTTCCCCCCCGTAGAGACAAGGCACGCCTTGTCTCTACGGGGGTAAAAATGGTTAACCATATAAATTATGAATAAATCAAAAAATATCATTCCAATTTATAAAGAACCATTACGCACCATTCCTCACAATGTTTTCCGGGACAATAACCCTGATTACGATGAGCTTGAACGGCGCCCCCGAATGCCGGTTGTGGCTTTGTTTGATAATATTCGCAGTATGTTCAACGTGGGTTCCATGTTTCGGACAGCAGACGCTGCCTGGCTGGAAGAGATCATCATCAGCGGTTACACGGCAACGCCACCCCGTAAAGAGATTGCAAAGACCGCCCTGGGTGCTGAGTATTCAGTTCCCTGGCGAAATATCCCCGATGCTGTATCTGTTCTGAGAGCTTTGAAACAAAGAGGCTATACAGCTGTGGCTCTGGAGCACACCACTCAGAGTCGATCATTCACCCAGATTCAGTATGAATTCCCCCTGGTTTTCGTGGTCGGTAATGAGGGTGTCGGTGTTCAGGATGGAATTGTAAGGGAATGTGATTTTGCAGTAGAATTACCACAGAATGGCATGAAAAGCTCCATGAATGTAGCCGTGGCTTTTGGGATCATGCTCTACGAATTACGGCGTCAGTGGGATATAAAGTAATCTAGATTTGATCATCTCGCCTGCTCCCGTAAGCCATTGCCACAAAAACGAGTGTCTTCCTGAGATGATTACTGGTCGTAGTGCTCTCGAAGGATGACATGTAGGGGTATAAAGGTTTAGATGTATACGGGGGTTCAGCTCTTTTTTTTCCCTCTCGCCGAGCCGCAGAGTTTTTAGGTGTATGGTGAGTGTTTTCCTGAGATCCTCGAGGGATGATGCGTGTAAGGAGTATATGGGTATAGAGGTATACGGAAAACCATCTCCCTGCTTGTCTCGGTATAACCCAGGAGGGCGACTTTTGCCTAGGTGATCATGTCTCTCAGAACAAAATTACTTTCGACTTTCGACTTTCGACTTTCGACTTTCGACTAAATTTTCACCAATAGTTTATAGTAGCATATTATTAATGAGCGTTTAGTTTTTCGGCAGATGACCTGGCTCACATACTAGCGAATCAGGCTTGTAAGTCGGTCAGCAACAATCATATATTGAATGACTATCAATTTACAGTAAGATTAACAAGGAGGAAATATGATTAAAAAGGTACTTGTTTTAGTGTTGGCTCTAACCTTTACAGTTGGGGCTTTTGGCCAGACACTTGAGGAAAATTTGGGCAGCATGCTCAGTGAAAACGCCACACTCTATCTTCAGCCGGTTGGAGATGCTTTCGGAGCCGCGATGAATTCAGGCTGGTATCACAGATCCCGGGTTCACAAGATGTTAGGTTTTGACATCAGCGCGAAAGCCATGATAGCTGTAGTTCCGGATGAAGGGCAGTTCTTTAATTTTGTTTTGAGTGAGAATGATATGGAGTTTGATCTGGACGAAATGGTCGGTGAGGATATTGCTCCACTTGTAATGACTTTTGACGATATCTATTATGAATCGGACACACGGACCCCAACATTTTTTGGTCCTGCAGACAGTGCCGGCCTCCTTGTGACCAACCAAAGTCATCTTGCCAATCTATTTGAGAATCATCTAAGAACGGAGATGACCACCCTTCTTACTGGCCAGGGAGTTGATGCTGCTCTGATCCCAGGATTAGTGGATCAAGCGATTGTTAGTGCTAATATTTCAGGTGAAGTTGCCGCACTTAATCTGGATTTCCCCTTGCCCCCCGGTATTGGTTTACCAGCTCTACCTCTGGTGATGCCTCAGATCGCTTTGGGTTTGCCCATGGGTATAGAGCTTACTGTACGTGGGTTTCCTGAACAGGAGATTCCAGATATTGGTTTATTCAGTATGTATGGTGGTGGCGCTCGTCTGAATATTGATCAGTTTATTCCCATTCCACTTTTTCCGATTGATATCACGGCAGGTGCTTTCTACTCACAGATGAAAATTGGTGATATCCTTGAATCCTCCAATACTTCAGTTGGTCTTCAAGTAGGTAAATCCATCAGCCTGCTCTTCTTTGGCGTGGGTGTCTATGTTGATGCTGCTTATGAGATGAGTTCACTCAGTATTGGCTATGATGTTGATCCGGAGTTGGGTATTGAAAATGATCGGATCCAATTTGACATGGAAACCGACCCAGGATTAAGACTAGGTGGTGGGTTACACCTGACTATCATTCCATTGACCTATTTCAATGTACATGTCAGTCAGACCCCGAACAACCAGGTGGTAACAGCCGGATTCGGAATCACCTTTAGATAGGTTTGATCTAATCGAATTATTAAGGTCATCCAATCGGGTGGCCTTTTTATTTATATTCAGCCTCACTAAACATAAACAACCATAGTATAGCTGAAAGCAGAGACGGGTAAGCCAATTTATACCATTTTTACTTCAATATGCGGGTTAGAGTTGGTCTTCGCA
>JAYEKW010000077.1 GCA_034716895.1 Candidatus Neomarinimicrobiota bacterium | reverse complement strand
TGATCCTGAATAATATTCTTTTCCCAGCTGCCAAGAAAAAGGAACGCAAGACCTAGTGTTATGTTAAGTATGAATGGTGCAATAAGTCGCAGGAATTTTTTTCGATAACAAGGCAAATATTTTTAGCCTGCATTATTCATGAATTATTGCCACGAAGACACTAAGTCACGAAAAGTATTAAAGTTATGAACAAGATCATTTTAAACAGTATTATTTGTATCTGTGAGTGATAATTTTTGATAAGCATATATTTTATTAAACTTTGTGTCTTGGTGACTTAGTGGCTATGAATTATTTAGGTTAGCATAGCGCTCGCTATGGTGGAAATATTTAACGCAGTTAGCGGGGAAAATAACTAGAATTGGTTGCGACAATTCATGGTTAACTTGACACTAGTGTTTGTCTCTAAACAATAATTCGTGTGAAGGCAAGAATCTCTCCCCCTTTTTCAGGGGGAGATGCCCAAAGGGCAAAGGGGGTTGCCTGGCTTGGCAATCTGCCAAAAATTATACAACCATTAGATCCAGGCAATGTGCCCTACCTCCCAAACCCCCTGTAACCTAAATCACAAAAAGCTTAGCCCCTGTCTCATCAAAATATCTTTTTATTGTTCCGAGGTATCCCCTGTGTGATATTCAACGTTATTATAAAAGGGATAGGAGTTTTGTCATGCGTAAATTAATTATTATCACTTTCACGATTCTGCTGGTATTTGGCACAACAGCTTTTGCAGATACATCTGATGCCACAATTTCCATTACCATCACTAATAATGATGTGGACTGGTGTAATTTTCAATATCCGGATACAGGATCCTTTTATACCGGGGAAGAATTTATCGCTTATGCTCAGGTCTATGAATCAGGTGTCACAGAAGCCGCCGGGCAAGGGGTTGATATTTACGCCTGGATCGGTTATTCAGAGACTAATGATGATCCATCCGGAGCTGGCTGGACCTGGGTTGCTGCCACCTATAATGTGGATAGTGGGGATAATGATGAATACAAGGTGGATCTGGGAAACGAGATCAGCAGTGGCGGAACTTATTATGTAGCCAGCCGCTTTTCGCGGGATAACAGCACTTACAAGTATGGTGGCTATGAGAGTAGTGGAGGTGGTTTCTGGGATGGTTCCACCAATGTCAGTGCCGAGTACACCGTTACGGTTAACACAGCACCTGTCCTGGCTGCTATTGGGAACCAGGAACTTACCGAAGACACATCCCTCTTTGTGGAGCTTTCTGCCACCGATGCCGAAAATCACGTTGACAGCCTGGTGTTCTCTGTCAGTGGCGGTAGTGCGTCAACAGTTTTAGCCAGCGTTAGCAATGATACGCTCTTTCTTACCCCAGCCGATGACTATTTTACTACTGAAGCTCTTGCCATCACCATTACAGTTGTGGATAATCACGGTGGCTCTGATACAGAGATTATTGAAGTGTCTGTCACCAACGTAAATGATGCACCAGTGATCGCTTCAATTTCGGATCAGAGTGGAGATGAGGGAACCGAAATGACCTTTGATCTCACTGCCACCGATGTTGACAATAATACCTTAACCTGGTCCAGTGCCAATCTGCCCAGCGGTTCCAGCTTTACTGATAATACCGATGGGACAGCCACTTTTACCTGGACACCGGACTATACTCAAGCTGGGACCTATACCGATGTGCAGTTCATCGTGGACGATGGCCAGGGTGGTCGCTCCATCATGCGGGTATCGACAGGTAGGTAAGCTGCTCTTGCGCCTGAAACAACAATTTGCTGCAGTGTTAATCCTGCTGCTCCTTCCGGCCAGCCTACTGTTTTCGGCTGGTGATACCTTGAGCATCAACATCATGATTCGCGATGTGGTGGCCATTGACGAGGTCTTTATTCCCACCGAATACGCTTTACATCCACCCTATCCCAACCCTTTTAACCCGGATGTAAATCTCACAGTTGATATACCTGAACAGTCCGAGACCAGAATCAGTATTTTGAATGTGTTAGGTCAGGAAGTGGCCGTTTTGGAAACCCGTGAATTGCAGCCTGGTCGCTACCAGTACCAATGGCAGGCGGCTGGCTACCCCTCAGGTATTTATTTTGTGAGGGTTCACACCGGACAATTCGAAACCAGCGAGAAGATCAGTTTACTGAAGTAAGCAGGATGAGGTTGATTTAAGCTGGTGTGAACGATATATTTGTTGGCTTGTTTTATTTAATGTAGCGGAGGAAATATGAAAAAAACTATTGTTTTACTAGTATTAACATCAGTATTAATTCCAGTGATTAGCTACGCGAATTGGGGGATGTTTGATGCTGACCGAAGTTGGATCACCATCAATGAAAATGGCACCTCAAATTCATACACTTTATGGAATTCTGCTACAGGGACATTTGATTCTCATGGTTTCGGAACTTATAGTTCTGGGAATACATTTCAAATCACAGCATTTGATGTAAAAACATATAAAAATAGTGGTAGCAATGTTACTGGTTGCGAATATTTCTACCGAGTTTATAAACAAGGGAGCACAGCCCCGAATTTTACAAGCTTGGGAGGAGGATGGCTAGAAGATATTAGTGGCGGTGATCAAAAATGGGGAGCAGAAGATCTTACTGTAGACTTGCTCTCCAGTGTTAATTCTTCCGGAACATGGGTTATTGAAATTTATGGACAGGTGACTGGAACCTCGCCGGATGAAACACAATATGATAATAATGGAGTAAGTGAAGGAAAATATTCAGCAACTTTTAATGCAGATTCATCCCTCCCCGTAGAACTCTCCTCTTTCAACACCCGCTCCACCACCCGTGGAGTCGAATTGACCTGGACCACCGATTCAGAGATCGAGAACCAGGGTTTTATCATTTCCCGCAAGTCAGCTGCCAGTCCCTGGTCTGAAATTTCCTCATTTACTACGAACAAGACTCTGGAAGGTCAGGGCTCAACCACCCAAGCCACCGATTACTCTTTTATTGATACCCGTGTTGAAGAAGGCGTGACCTATTCCTACCGGTTATCGGATGTAGATTACAAAGGGACGCAAACTGATCATATTGATCTGATCCAGGAGATCACCTATGTGTCCCCGGCAACAGCAACCCGCCCTGGTGTTTTCGAACTCACAGGTCTCTACCCCAATCCTTTCAATCCCAGCATCACCCTGTCCTATGATCTGGCTAAAGTTTCAGACCTGCATGTCAGCATCTACAGCATGAAGGGTGAATTGGTCTGGAATTACACTCAAGGCAGTCATCCTGCTGGTCAGAATTATACCCTGGACTGGAACGGAACTGATCTATCAGGCGGCGCCCTGTCATCAGGAATCTACCTGGTCAGCATCCAAGCCGGCGAGCAAAACCTCACCCGCAAGGTGACCCTGCTCCGCTAAACTTTTAACAGAGTTCGGTTTTCTAAAGGGCACTCAATTTTGGGTGCCCTTTTAGTTGATTAACTATGCCCGAAATGCATGGTTTTGGACAACCCCTCCCCAGATCGTGTAACGATCTGACCCTCCCGAGGGAGGGTAAATTCATGCTGTTAATATGTGTATTGCTAAACAATAATTCGTGTGAAGGCAAGAACCTCTCCCCCTTCTCAGGGGGAGATGCCCAAAGGGCAGAGGGGGTTGCCTGGCTTGGCAATCACAACCAAATTATCCAGCAACCCCTAACCCCCAACCCCTAAACCACTAAACCACTAAACCCTTTGTATTTTTCTCCCGGGGAGTACTTTTTAAGCCAACATGAAACAGCTTATCGGATTCATCATTGTCTTATTCTTCACCAGTGCTTTTGCACAGGA
>JAYEKW010000076.1 GCA_034716895.1 Candidatus Neomarinimicrobiota bacterium | reverse complement strand
TGTTTGTGGCCAATAATGGACAGAACAACGCCTACTATACCAATAATGGTGATGGCACGTTCACGAAACGTAACAGTGGTGCCATCGTATCTGATGGTGAAGACTGTAACGGTGCCACTTCAGGTGATTATGATAATGATGGTGATATGGATATCTATGTGGCCAATTACACGGATCATCAGAATATGCTCTATGAGAATGATGGTGCTGGCAATTTTACCCGTATCACGACAAGCGCCCCAACGCTGACTGCAGCCTCATCTCAAAGTACCAGTATGGCAGACTATGACGGTGATGGTGACCTGGATATTCTGGTCCAGAACTACTCCGATATGAATAACAATCTTTTTCGAAATAATGGATTTGGCAAGCACTGGCTGCAGATCAATCCAGTGGGGTCCATGAGCAATCGAAATTCTTATGGTGCCACGATAACCATCAAATATGGCGATGATGATTGGCAATTCCGCGAGATAGGCAGCGAAAATGGCTTTGGCAGCCAGAGCAGCTTGATTGCTGAGTTTGGTCTGGGAACATCAACAACCATCGACTCGATCTGGATCGTCTGGCCCAGTGAAAACCATTGGGATACATCTGGAGTGGCTGTTGATCAATTATTGACCATTATGGAACCCAATTCACCACCACCTCTACCTGAAAATTTAACTGGAACCGCCGGAGATCAGCAAGTCACCCTGAGTTGGGATGAAAGCTGGGCACCTGATTTCGCCAAATATCGCATCTATCGCGGCACAGCCTCACCAGCAACCACCCTGATTGATAGTCTGGTAGGGGATGCATCTGACACCAGCTACGCCGATACAGGTTTGTCGAGTGGAGCCACTTATTACTACCGGGTTACAGCGGTTGATGATGCGGGCAATGAAAGTGATTATTCCAATGAAATTAGTGTTTTTATATATGAGACACTGATTGACATCGACGGAAACGTTTATCAAGCCATAACCATTGGTGAGCAGACCTGGATGCGCGAGAATCTCAAGGTTACCCATTACCGCAATGGGGAAGCTGTCTCCAATGTGACTGATGCTGGAACCTGGGCTGGCTTATCCACAGGTGCTTACTGCAACTATTTAAATATTAACGCCAATGCCGATACCTATGGTAGTCTCTACAATTGGTATGCAATAAATGATGCACGTGAGTTAGCACCAGAGGGGTGGCATATTCCCAGTGATGGCGAGTGGAAAGTTTTAGAAATGTATCTGGGAATGAGTCAGGCTGATGCTGATGGGCTTGGCTGGATAGGTACTGATGAAGGTGGTAAGCTAAAAGAGATTGGAACTGCTCATTGGGACAGCCCTAATACAGGTGCTACAAACACAAGTGGTTTTACAGCATTACCTGGTGGAGGCAGAGACTTTAATGGACTATACGATCATATTAGAAACTATGGTGCTTTTTGGTCTGCTTCTGAGAATGATAATAATACCGCCTGGAAAAGGACATTGCAGCATACGCATTCTGATATCGACAGGTACAATAATGATAAGAAGTACGGCTTATCAGTTCGTTGCCTGAAAAATGACCAGATCCCTCCTGCCATACCCCAAAACCTGGCCGCTGAGGCCGGGAACGCTATTGTAAACCTAACCTGGGATGCGGTTGCAGATGTTGATTTGTCTATGTACCACATCTATCGTGGCTCAGAAACTGGTGTGTACACGCTGATTGATAGTGTCATCAGTGATACATCCTATGCTGATAATAGTGTTACAAACTCCACCACATATTACTATGTCATCAAAGCGGTTGATACGTCTGGTAATTCCAGTGCGGCCGCAACCGAAGTCAATTCCACACCCTTTTCCCCCTTCATTACTGCCAATGCCGGCCTGGCTGCAGTCACTCGCACCGCAGCTGAATGGGCTGATCTGAATGCAGATGGGTATCTGGATCTGATATATATGGGGCACGATATAGGTAACACTCCCATGCTATTCATCTATCTCAATGATGGAGATGGCACTTTCAGCTCACTATCACATGGAATAGCTGGTTTGGAGTTTGGTACGCTTACTGTTGGAGATTATGATGGAGACGGGGATATTGATCTTTTTATCACCGGTGATCTTGATAATACGGATGACAAAAAGGCTGAACTCTACCTGAATGATGGATTGGCAACTTTTACACTTGCCACCACTTCTATTCTAGGTGTTACATCTGGTAGTGCTGCCTGGGGAGACTATGATAACGATGGCGATCTGGATCTGTATCTCAGTGGCTATCATGGCTACGTAACTGGGGCAACTCTCTATGATGCTTTTCTCTATCGTAATGATGGGAACCAGGTGTTTACAACACTGGAAACTCAATTCCAGGGCTTACGCTACGCTGATGTAGCCTGGTGCGACTACGACAATGATGGTGATCTGGATTTAATCGCTTCCGGTTTGAGCTCTGGAAACGATCCAATGGCTATTCTATATATAAATTACGGTAATGGTACGTTTGGTGAAAATACCAGCATGGTTACTGGGATCAAAGGTTCAGTCGATTGGGGGGATTATGATCAAGATGGTGACGCTGATCTACTGGTAACCGGAGATGAAGGTGGGATGTGGAACTTCCATTCCAGGATTTATAGGAATAATGGAAATGGTATCCTGTCAGAGAGTGGATTGATTTTTGAGGATGTCGGGGGCGGAAATGCTTCCTTTGGAGATTATGATAATGATGGTGACCTAGATATTATTCTTATTGGTGGTCAAAATGTAACTAATGATAGAATAGTAAGGGTGATTGTAAATCACGGCAATGATACCTTTTCTGAACTTGACGTTGAATTGCTACCACTTTTGTCGAAGGTTGCTATTTGGGGAGATTATGATAACGATCAGGATCTTGATTTTTTCTATACAGGAACTGATGATGAAGGAATCAAATATGCCAGGCTTTATCATAACCAGACTGATCAAGCCAACACCTTACCCACAGCACCGGTAAACTTGAGCCAAACCGTTACAACAGATCAGGTAGATCTGGAGTGGGAGGCAGGAAGTGATAATGAAACTGCAACGGATGGTCTTTCGTATAATCTACGGATCGGTACGACTGCAAATCCGGATATTCTGCACTCAGGACACGTTTTGGATGCCACTGGTACTCGCTTGATAGCTAAGCCCGGCCAAATCAGAACAAACCTGACCTGGTCTTTCTCAGGTCTGCCCGATGGTAATTACAACTGGAGTGCTCAAACCCTGGATAATGGTCTGGGAGCTTCTGCTTTTGCCAGTGATCAAGCATTTACCATTGCCATTCCACCGGGAACACCGCAAAACCTGGCCGTGGAGGCCGGGAATATGCAGGTCACACTGACCTGGGACCCAGTTACCGATACTGATTTGGTAAAATACCGGATTTACCGGGATACAACATCACCTGCAGTGACATTAATCGATAGTAATCTGGCTGCATCGCCTCCAGATACATTTTTCGTGGATACCGGCTTGACCAATGACCAGATATACTACTACCGCATAACTGCAGTGGATGAAATGGGGAATGCCAGTGAGTATTCAACAGAGGTTCAATGTACTCCACTTGTTGTGCTTTGGACAGTTAGAACGGATGGCACAGGTGATTTTACTCTGATCCAGGATGCCATTGATGCATCATCTGATGGTGACACTGTGCTGGTCTATCCCGGTACCTATGTTGAGAATATCAACTTCAATGGGCATAATATTGTGGTTGGTTCACTTTTTCTTACGACTCAAGACACTTCATATATCTCATCCACAATTATTGATGGAAATCAGGCAGGGAGTGTTGTGACTTTTGAGAGT
>JAYEKW010000075.1 GCA_034716895.1 Candidatus Neomarinimicrobiota bacterium | reverse complement strand
AGTTGCTCTCGTATTGAATTTAGACAACTCAGGTGACTTAGCGGGTGAAAATATTGAGTTAAGTGTGACCCTTGATTCCCTCTCACAGGCTTATGTAGACAATCTGAATTCAACAATTACTATTCCACATTTTGCTGCTCATGGCTCCAGGGAGATCAGGATTCCCTTGGATGTTTCTCATGATTTTCCACAGGGGCACTCCATGGATATCATCATTCAGATGGACGATGGAGAAGTAACCAGACACTATGAAAAGTCATTCCTAACTGGTCTCCCTGTGGGATATGTATATCTGGAAGATTTTGAGTATGATCGTCTTGGTGAAAGCAATTCGAGATGGATGATTCACACTTCAGGTTCTATCGAGGAAGCAACCTCGCTTAATGTTATGGATGTATACGATAAAATGAATGATCAATGGTCATCGGTTGCACAGCAAGGTGACAGAGCCTTATCGCTGGAACCACATTGGGTAGGGTCTCTCAGGTTGGTTTCACCACCTATCAGCTTAGATGGATTCAGGAGGCCAGAACTGAGTTTTATGGAACAAAGAGGCTGGGACCACACTCGTTCAGGCGGAACTCATAAACATGATGTCCAATTGCAGTACGCAGATGATTTAGCTGGTCCATGGTACACACTATCCACCATAGTGACAGACGAATCTGAACTTGGTGTGTGGAAGAGGGTAGAAAGTATAGATTTGGAGACCATCAAGGATCGGGATGTTTATCTGGCATTCAATTCCAATCAGCCGCACTATTACTGGCGCCTGGATGAGATATCCATAAGAGATGCAGCTTCAGATGATCCTGAAATACCCGTAAATTATCGAGTATTCAGTTATCCAAATCCATTTAATGCAAATGCCACCATTCTGTATGACCTGGACGCTCGAGCAGATGTTTTGCTGGAGGTATTCAATATTCGTGGTCAGCGATTATCTGTGCTGAGAGAAGGTTCCCTTCCAGCTGGAACGCATGCTGCACATTTTAATGCTTCAGAGCATGCATCAGGAATCTATATTTGTAGCCTTTTACTAGGTCACGAGAGATATATATCAAAAATGACTCTGATGAAGTAGGAAACGAAGCTGAGATATGAATCGAAAAGTGCCAACATTAAAAGATATCGCTAACGAACTAGGTTTATCTATTTCGACTGTTTCGCGTGCCTTACAAAACCATCCAGGCATCGCAGAAGAAACCATCCTCAAGGTTAAAAAGGTAGCTGAACGATTTGATTACTTTCCAGACAGCATAGCTAAGAATCTTAAGACAAGCGCATCAAGGACAATTGGTGTAATTGTTCCAGAGATCAAACATGACTTTTTCTCTTCTGCCATTGATGGGATGGAAGACCTTGCATACAAGCATGGTTTCACTATCATTGTTTCAAAATCAAATGAAGACTACAATCGGGAAGTGCTAAACACTCATAATATGCTTTCAAATAGAGTCGCGGGTATCGTTGCCTCAGTCTCACAAACGACCCAGAATGGTGATCACTTCAAACGCTTCCTTCAAAGAGGTATTCCAGTAGTTCTTTTTGACCGCATTCTCGATCAACTTAATGTTTCGAAGGTAATAGTTGATGATTATAAAGGTGCTCGGAAAGCTGTGGAACATCTCATTGAAATGGGCTACACGAGAATTGCTCACCTTGCAGGACCAAGCTATCTCGGTATCGCTCAAGAACGTCTAAAGGGATATCAAAAAGCACTTGAGGATCATGGAGTGGTCTATGATGAGGATATTGTCATCCACGGTACCCTGCAGGAGAGATCTGGAGCCATTGGCATTCGGACACTCTTTGAGGTATCAAATCCGCCTGACGCTATATTCGCAATTAATGATCCCGTGGCAGTTGGCGCTCACAAGGAGATAATATCAATGGGGCTTAATATTCCCCAGGATATTGGAATTACTGGATTTAGCAACAATCCCATTACTGAGATCATTGATCCACCCCTAACCACAATTGATCAACATGGATACAAAATGGGTCAGGAGGCAATCCAAATACTGATGGATGAATTGAAAACTCCAATTGAAGACCGGAAATCTATTACAAGAGTCATTGAGACAGAATTAATTGTTAGGGAATCTTCCTTGCGAGAAAATACGAGACCCTGATGAAGGAAGCTCTCATTGATTGAGAATATGAGTAAGCATAACAAAACCAGCATTTCTGAATTTCCTTTTGGCCAGTTGAGCGATGGTACACAGATTACTGAATACCGGCTAGAAAATAAAAACAAGATATCAATCAGTGTTTTAAACTATGGTGGGATCATTCATTCAATTGTTGTCCCAGATATAAATGGGGAGTTTGCAGATATCTTGTTGGGATATGAAGATATAGACGGATACCTGCAGGATCGTTCATATATGGGTGCTATTCTAGGACGCTATGCGAATAGAATAGCAGATTCTTCCATAATTCTTGATGGTGTAAAGCACCTACTTCCAAGCAATGATGGCACTAGCTGCAATCATGGAGGTACTCAGGGTTTCAATCAGGTGGTATGGGATTCTGAAATAATCTACTCGGAAGATGATGTGGCTTTAGTTCTGAACCATTTAAGTCCAGATGGCGATCAAGGTTTTCCAGGCAACCTGGAAATAAGCATTCGTTACACATTGAATCAGAAAAATGAGTTAACTGTCCAGATAAACGCGTATAGCGACCAGAAGACGGTAGTAAACATATCTTTGCATCCATATTTCAACCTTACGGGATTGAGCAGTGTTAATATCGAAACTCACATGCTTGAAATAAAGGCTGATGAATACCTCCCCATTAACGATTCTATGATACCAAAGGGTGAAAAACGAACTGTCTCACAGTCTCCATTTGACTTTAGAACTCTCGCTTCCTTGGGGTCCCGGCTTTCCAAGCAAAACCCACAGCTGAAGTTAGCGGAGGGCTTTGATCATTGCTTTGTCATTAGGGATTCCTCAAATGAATTGAAAGAAATGGCCATCATCGAGGATCCTGTGAGTAGAAGACGACTTACTCTGTCATCTAATGCACCAGGTTTACAACTATATACTGGTAATTATTTGAATGGGAACGTTCCCGGAAAAAGGGGTGCCCAGTATAATAAATGGCAGGCTGTATGCTTAGAGCCACAGCATTTCCCAAACTCTCCCAGTGAAAAGTCGTTTCCATCGACTGTTCTAAAACCAGGGCAGGAATATAATCATCAAATCAGATATAAATTTGATATAGCGAATTAATTTGAAATAAAGGGCTCATACATGCAGTTTTCATCTGTTGATTATTTAACATTCATCATCTATGCAGTAACAATTGTTACTGTAGGATTATGGGTATCCAGGAGTAAAGAAGGGCATGAGAAAAATGCTGAGGATTACTTTTTAGCAGGTAAATCTTTACCCTGGTGGGCTATCGGAGCATCTTTGATCGCAGCCAATATTTCAGCTGAACAATTTATTGGAATGTCAGGATCTGGGTTCTCCCTGGGTCTGGCTATTGCTTCCTATGAGTGGATGGCTGCTATTACCCTTATTATTGTAGGCAAGTATTTTCTTCCCATCTTCATTGAAAAAAACATCTATACCATTCCCGGTTTTGTTGAGGTCCGCTATAGCAAAAACCTAAAAACTATTTTGGCGGTTTTCTGGATTGGTCTATTCATTTTCGTTAATCTCACGTCAGTCCTTTTCTTGGGTGCCAAGGCTCTCGATACGATACTGGGTGCGGGAAATGGTGATTACATCATGCATGGAATACTGGGATTGGCTTTCTTTGCTGCAGCTTATTCAATATGGGGTGGTTTATCGGCTGTTGCATGGACG